>NZ_JAMKBZ010000026.1:0-66695 GCF_053772255.1 Rhodopseudomonas parapalustris
CAGCTTCGCCGATCGCCCGTTGCTCGACATACGCCGACCGGCGTAAAAACCGCCGAGACTCTAACTGTAGCTGGATGAAAGTTCAGTGGCAGGTCAGCGGCAGGACAGGTCACGAGCCACACGCCGCACTTTCACCCTATAAAGTCTGTGACCAAACACTTCTGTCCCGTGGATGTAGACGAAGTCTTGGCCAAGTCTGGCGACAAAACACATGCCGTCTGGAAGGTGCGGCCTGAGCAGGAGGAGTAGCCCAGCCTGAAATCTGATTTCCATTTTCAAGCAATTGCGGAGACGGTTGCGCAGTTACGGCTGTCCATCAGCTATTAGCTACCTATCGTCTCAGCACGGTAACGTGAAATCAGCTAAACGCTGCTATCGTGGGGTCCAGATATGAGGACGTGCATCTATTGTGGCGTTGATAAACCGGAAGTCGAGTTTTCTGACGAGCATATCTGGCCCGACGCATTGGGGGGCGACTTCCTACCACCATTCTGGCGAACCAACGATGTTTGCGGAACATGCAATAATTTGTCAGGTGTTTTTGTAGACGGCGCTTTTATCAAGGGCTTCTTTGGTTCCGCAGAGCGGCAATACGATGGCCTTGACTATCTCGACCCAGAGAAGCCGAGTCGCGTCCTGCCTTTGAGCTATCTAGGCAGCATCCAGAATGTGCAGATGAAAGACGGAGAGATAGCTGATTTCTGGGTTTGCGCACCCGGTGCCAACATCGTCCATATCCGAGAAGCAAGTGAAGAAACCACTTGGGACTCGTACGCCGGCGGAGACCCGCGCCGTCAATCGAAGCGATCGAAGGCGGGGCGCGTGTTGATCGCTCTAACGTCGGCCGAAATTTACTGGATTTGCACAGCCCTATTGTCGGTGAAGCAACAATTCGCAAAGGCTGAGAAATTTGTCACGAATCTCGATGTCCCACCGACATGGAATCATTTCAAAGAGCTCGATCGAGCTGACCCGAAGCAGGCGGATGACCTTCGTCTTATGAATGAAATCGAAGCCATGTCTGCGCGTGGAGAGCGGCTCCACAATACAGTGACCATATCGGCAGCCGCAGATGGACGCTTTCTTGCTAAGCTTGCTTTGGCCGTCGGTTTTAAGCTGTTCGGCGAACCGTTCCTGAAGACATCCTATGGGCTGGATCTCCGGAAAGCCTTCCGTGAAGCCGATCTTCAAAAACGTCGGGCGATACCCATCCGTGGGTCAGGTTACCTGCGCAGCGTTGATCTAGGCGCCTTGAGGGACGTGCTCCGCTGGCCAGGCGGATGGGTGCTTCTCATTCTTCGGCAAGCGACTTCGCTCTCGTTGATCGTGCAGCCGCCTTCCGGAACCAGCATGGTGATCCAGATCACCGACGACGCCAAATTGTTAGATGAGCTTAGTGCGGAGTATCGCAATGGGTTGGCGTGGTTGACTGTTCCTGGTGCGTTGCGAGCGGTGGGCCCGATTTCGTATCCGGAATATATTGCGCATCAACTGCGCAGACAAAGTCATCCTGAGTTGCAACAGCTAGAGCGCATGCGCGGAAAACCGGACCGTCTTCCGCCGACTGGAATCCCGACAGACCAGGATTGATTTTCAAGCCTTCGGACAGGGCAGAGCAATGGCAAGCGTTACATAAGATCAACACCCCACCTACATTCACGCTTACGATGGATGTCCGTGTACAGTCGCGCTTGTAGTGCAGAGAATCTTACTTTGACGGCGGGTGTTGCGCTGTCCATCGTGTCGAGAAACGAGGGTATGAATAGGCGTCAGCCATGATTGACGACCGGTGCCTTAGTAACGGTTACTGAAGCATTGCTTGTTCCTGAAGTGCTCGCCCGAAGGGCGAGCCTCGAAGGATGTGGTGGCAAGCGCGTGCGGCTCATCCTTCGAGGCGCGTTGATCGGTTGGTGAGCGTTGATTGGGCCGCCTACAGCCCCAGCACCAGCTTGCTGATGATATCACGCTGGATTTCCGACGTTCCGCCAAAGATGGTGTAGGCGCGGCCGTTGAGATGCGTCGGCATCACGGCGAGTTCGTCCTCGGGAATTGCCGGCGGGGCGTTGAGGCGGTGCAGGGGGCGGGTCGGTTCGACATAGAGGCCGTCGTTGCCAATGACGTCGACGCCGAGCCGGCTCACCGCCTGGTAGATCTCGCTGGTGCGCAGCTTCAGGATCGATGACACCGCGCCGGGGTTCTGGCCGTTCTGCAGCGCCGACAGCACCCGCAGCTCGGTCATTTCCAGCGCGTCGATATCGACCTCGGCCTCCGACATCCGGATCGCGATGTCCGGATCCTCGATCGCCCGTCCGGTCGCCTCCGACTCGGCGAACGCCGCCGTCCGGTGCAGCGCCTTGCGCAGCTTGGCCGAAGCGATGCCGGAGCCGCGCTCGAATTCCAGCAAGTACTTGCCGTAGGTCCAGCCCTTGCCTTCCTCGCCAACCAGGTTCGACGCCGGAATCCGAACGTCGTCGAAGAACACCTGATTGACCTCGTGGTCGCCGCCGATGGTCAGGATCGGCCGGATGGTGATGCCGGGGCTCTTCATGTCGATCAGCACGAAGCTGATGCCGTCCTGCTGCCGCGGCTCGTCGCTGGTGCGCACCAGCGCGAACATCATGTTGGCGTTGTGCGCGTGGGTGGTCCAGATCTTGGTGCCGTTGATGACGTACTCATCACCGTCGCGCACCGCACGGGTCTTCAGCGACGACAGGTCCGAACCCGAGCCGGGCTCCGAATAGCCCTGGCACCAATAATCCTCGCAGGACAGAATCCGGGGCAGGAAGTAGTTCTTCTGCTCCGGCGAGCCGAAGCCGATGATCACCGGGCCGACCATCTTCACGCCCATCGGCGTCGGGGACGGGACGCCCGCATGGGCGCATTCGGTCTCGAAGATCCAGCGCTGCGCCGGCGTCCAGCCGGTGCCGCCGTATTCGACCGGCCAGCCGGGTGCGCCCCAGCCCTTGGCGTTGAGGGCGCGCTGCCACGGCACGCCGGTCTCCGGCTCGGAAAACACGGAAGCGTTGAGTTGTTCCGCCCGCTTCATGTCGGGCGTGAGATTGGCCGCGATGAAGTCGCGGACTTCCCTTTGAAAGGCGAGCTCGGCGTCGCCGAAGGTCATGTCCATGTCGATGCCTCGCTGTGCTTAAACTGGCCGGCCGCTGAGCGCGGCGTGGCGGCGATAATGATGGGGGCTGCCGCCGAACAACGTCTCGAACGCCAGCAGCCGTTTGAAATATGCGCCGACATCGAGTTCCTCGGTGACGCCCATGCCACCGTGAAGCTGCACCGACTGCTCGGCGACGAAGCGCGCGCCCTTGCCGATCTTGGCCTTGGCGCCGGAGCAGGCGCGGCCACGCTCGGCCGCGTCGGCTTCGGTCTTCAGCGCGGCGCGCAACGCCATCGAGCGCGCCTCATCGACCTGCACCGACATGTCGGTCAGCCGATGCCGCACCACCTGGTTGGCGGCGAGCGGCCGGCCGAACTGTTTTCGAACTTTGGTGTAGTCGAGCGTCTTGTCGGTCAGGGTCTGCATCATGCCGACCGCTTCGGCCGACATCGCCGCGAGCGCGCGATCGACCACGGCTTCGACCGCCGGATACGCATCGCCGTCGGCGCCGAGCATCGCGTCGGCGGGGACGCGCACGCCTTGCAGCGTGAGATTGCAGGCGCGACCACCGCCGAGCCGGGGATAGTCGGCGAGCGTCAGCCCGGCCGCGTCGCGCCGCACCAGGAACAGTCGCAGCGAGCTGCTGCCGTTGTTGGCCAGCCTGGCAGAGACGATGAGCTGATCGGCCGACGCGCCGTCCAGCACCGCGACCTTGGCGCCGTCCAGCACATAGCCGTCGCCATCCTTGCGCGCGGTGGTGTCGACGCGGGCGAGATCTGCGCGGGCTGCGCGTTCGGCGTGGGCGAAGGCGAGCCGCAGCGTGCCGTCGGCGACCTTCGGCAGCAGCGCCGCCTTCTGCTCGTCGCGGCCATGCTCGGCGACGAGGCCGGCGCCGAGCACCACGGTCGACAGATACGGCTCGCTGACGAGGCCGCGTCCGAACGCTTCCATCAGGATGCCGACTTCGATCGCGCCGCCGCCGATGCCGCCATGAGCCTCCGGCAGCGGCAGCGCCAGCCAGCCGAGATCGGCGAACTGCTTCCAGATCGCTTCGCTGAAACCGAACGGCTCCTTGGCGTTCTGCTCGCGCAGCTTCGTCGTGTAGGTCTCGGCGATGAAGCGGTCGGCACTTTCGCGCAGCAGCCGCTGTTCGTCACTGGGCGTGAGATCCATCGCTTACACCTTCACCTGTTTGCGCACCGACGGATGTAGTCCCGACGGATCGACGATCATTCCAAACTCCTGCAGATTGTGAGCGTGACAAAGCTGATGCAGCGCGAACGCCTGATCGATCGCGGCCGGCTGCCCTTGAATGTCCACCGAGCGATTGACCGCTTCCTTGGTCATCTTCAGCGCAAAGCTCGGCTTGGCGGCGATCCGCTGCGCGAGCGCCATGGTGAAGGCGGATAGTTCGGCGGCGGGCACGACGTGATTGACCATGCCGAGCTGGTGGGCTTCTTGCGCGCTCCAGCTGTCGGCGGTGAACAAGAGCTCCTTCGCCTTGCGCGGGCCGAGCTCCCAGGGATGCACGAACCACTCGACGCCGCAGACGCCCATCGTCACCACCGGGTCGCAGAACTCGGCCGAGTCGGCGGCGACGATCAGGTCGCAGGCCCAGGCCAGCATCAGCCCGCCGGCGATGCACTTGCCGTGGACTTCCGCGATCATCGGCTTGGCGAGATTGCGCCAGCGCCGGGTGATCTGCAGATAGATCTCCTGCTCGCGAGCCATCCGTCCGTGCGCGCCCGGCTCGCCAAAGCCGCCCCAGGCACCGACCGGCGGAAAGTCGATACCAGCTTCGTTCTTGGTGGTTGCGCGCAGATCGTGCCCGGCCGAGAAGTGCGGACCGGCGCCGGCCAGGATGATCGCCTTGACGGTGTCGTCCTGCACCGCGTCGTCGAACGCGGCGTTGAGGTCGTAGGTCATCTGCAGATTTTGCGCGTTGCGCGCATCTGGACGGTTCATCACGATGCGTGCGACCGCTGGATCCGGCCGCTCGACCAGGATCGTCTCGTAGGAGCTCATCCATCCTCCCGTTTCTTGTTGTCTCGGCTTATGGTGCCGGTTGTGTTCCGCAGAGTGTGGCAGGTCGCGCGCGCGACTGCAAACGGCTTCTCTGCCGCACCTGCGGAGGAATTCCGCGCGATGGAGCGAGCCGGCAAGCCACTGTCGGCGAATGAGCCGCGGTTCCGGAAACACCCGCTTTGAGCCAGAACAAGCCGCGTCTGCCGCGATTGTGCGATGGCCGTTCGGTATCGGTTCGGCGGCCCCAGAATTGACTTCGAGCGGCCGGCGATCCGTGCGATAGCTCGCGGCCCCGCGCCGAACGTCTTTGTCTGTCGAAAGTGGATGATGCCGCCGTTTCGCGTCCCGTCGATGATCCGCAATCTCGTCCATGCCGGCGTGTTTGGCGCTGCCATTGCGCTGCTGCACGCCACCGCCGCGCAGGCCGCCACCGACATGGCCAGCCTGCCGCGCGATCTGTCGCCCTGGGGCATGTTCCGGAATGCCGACATCGTCGTGAAGGTGGTGATGGCCGGCCTCGCGCTGGCGTCGCTTGCGACCTGGACGGTATGGCTGTCGAAGACGATCGAGCTGCGCCGCGAGACCGCGCGCGCCCGCGACGGCTTGGCCAAGCTCGAAACCGATACCACGCTGGCCGAGCTCGGCCGCGACGCCGAGGGCGCGCATGACGCGGTGTCGCAACTGATTCAGACTGCGGCGCGCGAAGGCAGCCTGTCGGGCTGGACTTTCGATGCCGACTTCAAGGACCGCGTCGCGCTGCGGCTGGAGCGAGCCGAAGCGGCGATGGCGCGCAAGATCGCGAGCGGCACCGGGATTCTCGCCACCATCGGTGCGGTGGCGCCGTTCGTCGGCCTGTTCGGCACGGTGTGGGGCATCATGAACGCCTTCATCGGCATCTCCGAAGCGCACACCACCAATCTGGCGGTCGTGGCGCCGGGCATCGCCGAGGCGCTGCTCGCCACCGCGCTCGGCCTCGTCGCCGCGGTGCCGGCGGTGGTGATCTACAACTATCTGGTCCGCGCCATCGCCGGCTATCGGTCGCTGCTCGGCGATGCCTCGGCGCAGGTGCTGCTGCTGGTGAGCCGCGACCGCGGCCGCTCGGCGCGGCAGATGCGGGCAGGCTGAGGCGATGGGCGTGCGGCTCGGCGGACGGCGGCCCGCGACAGAGGACGATCTCGAGGTCGCGCACGAGATCAACGTCACGCCGTTCATCGACGTGATGCTGGTGCTGCTGATCATCTTCATGGTCGCAGCCCCGCTCGCCACCGTCGATATCGGCGTCGATCTGCCGGCCTCGACTGCGGCGCCGCAGCCGCGACCCGACAAGCCGGTGTATCTGTCGGTGCAGCCCGACCTGACGCTGGCGCTCGGCGAGACCATCGTGGCGCGCGACGCACTCGGCTCGGCACTGCAGAGCGCGACGAACGGCAACAAGGACGAACGGATCTTCCTGCGCGCCGACAAGGCGGTCAGCTACGGCGAGCTGATGGCGGTGATGAATCTGCTGCGCGATGCCGGTTATTTGAAGGTCGCGCTGGTCGGGCTCGACGGCCGGGATCAGCCATGAACGACTACGCGCTGCACGAGACGACGGGCCGCGGCCGCAGCCAATGGCTGCTGTCGGCGGCTGCGATCGTAGTGGCGCATTTTGGACTGATCGCGGCGGCGGTCGCCTGGTATCAGCAGACCCCTTCGCCGGGCGTCGAGATGCCGGCGATTCTGGTCGACATGGCGCCGGCGTCGGCGGCGCCGGCGCTGCAGCCGCAGGACCTGGCGCCGGGGCCGCAGATGCAGGAAGCGCCGGCCCCGCAGGAGGAGGCGAAACAGCCGCCGCCGCGCCCCGCTCCCGAGGCTGCGCAGCACCTTGCGGCGCAGCAGCCCGAGCCGCCGGCGCCGCTGCTGCCGACGCCGGACGTCGTGCTGCCGCAGCCGCCCGCTGCCATCGAGCGTGCGGAGCGCGAAGAGCCCAAGCCGAAGCGCGAGGAGGTCAGGCGCGAGCGGATCAAGCGCGACGCGGCGAAATCGAAACCGCATCGGCATCCGCCTGCGCCGCGCACCACCGCCGCCCCGAAGGCCGAGCGGCAGGC
Source organism: Rhodopseudomonas parapalustris (assembly GCF_053772255.1). Classification (NCBI taxonomy): domain Bacteria; kingdom Pseudomonadati; phylum Pseudomonadota; class Alphaproteobacteria; order Hyphomicrobiales; family Nitrobacteraceae; genus Rhodopseudomonas; species Rhodopseudomonas parapalustris. The sequence goes on from NZ_JAMKBZ010000026.1 coordinate 7,222, forward strand.
GGCACTCGCCGCTGCTCCGAGCGCCGGGCGCGCCGCCGCTGCTGCGGCGCTGCCGTCCTATCGCGACCGGCTCGCCGCGCATCTTGCGCGCTACAAGCAATATCCGGCTGCGTCACGGGCGACTCGCGAGCAGGGCACCGCGATGCTGTCGTTCACTGTCGGCCGCAGCGGCCAGGTGCTCGGCAGCCGGCTGGCGCGCAGCTCCGGTCACGCCGCGCTCGATGCCGAGACCCTGGCAATGATCCGGCGCGCCCAGCCGTTGCCGCCGTTCCCGAGCGAGATCACACAGTCGTCGCTGAGCTTCACCGTGCCGGTGCGGTTTTCGCTGCAGTGAAGCGTGGGGCCGATCGGCGTCACGCCTGTCCGTGCGCCGCTTTCACGGCCGCGCGGTCGATCGCGCCCTTGGCGTCTTTCGGCAGGGCTTCGACGAACACGACGTGCCTCGGCTTCTTGTAGCGCGCGATCAGCGAAGCCACGAATTCGGCGAGCGTCTCGGCGTCGATGCTCTGGTCCGGCTTGCAGACGCACACCGCCTTGATCGCCTCGCTCCATTGCGGATCGGGCACGCCGATCACCACAGCTTCGGCGATCGCCGGGTGCTGCTTCAACGCACCCTCGACCTCGGCCGGATAGACGTTCTCGCCGCCGGTCTTGATCAGCTCCTTTTCCGGCGCGCGGCCGGCATAGAACAGATAGCCGTCGGCATCGAACCGGCCCATGTCGCCGGTGTGGTGCCAGCCGTTGCGGAAGGCGTGCTGGGTTGCGGCGGCGTTGTTCCAATAGCCTTTGAACACGGTCGGGCCGCGCAGCACGATCTCGCCGACTTCGCCCGGCGGCAGCGGCCGGTCTTCGGCGTCGACCACCGCGACAGTGCGCCAGAACAGCGGCCGTCCGGCGGATTTCGGCCGGTCGCGATACGGCGCGAACGTCGAAAGACCTGAGGTCTCGGACTGGCCGAACGTCGTCCAGAACGTCGCGTCGGGGCAGGCGGCTTCGAACCGCTCGATCGTCTCCGGCGTGTCGAGCCCGGTTACGGCGCGCAGGCTTTTGAGCTGCGCTGGTTGCGCCTGATCGAGAATGTTGCCGAGCATCGGGGCGAACTCGGCCATCACCGTCACCTTGTGGGCTTCGATGTCGCGCGCCGCCTGCGCCGGGTCGAACTTCGCGGCGATCACGCTCGCGCCGCCGGCCTGCTGCAGCGTCAGCATCAGGCCGAGACCGGTGACGTGAAACAGCGGCAGCATGCCAAGATTGACGTCGGCTTCGGTCAGACGCCACGCTTCGACCAGCGAGCTTTGCGCGATCAAGAGATTGCCCTGCGAGATCAGCGCGCCGCGCGGCCGGCCGCCGACCGCCGCAGTGTGGATGATGACGAAGCCGTCGGCGGCGCCGAACTCGGCCGGGGTGAAGGGAGCCTCCGAGGACAGCTCGGTGAACGGCGCGAACGGTCCGCTGCCGCCCCCGATCGCGTAGGCGGTCTGCACGCTGCCGAGCGAGGGCAGCACCCCGGCGACGATGTCGCGATAGTCGGAGCCGGCGATCACCACGCTGGGCGCGCCGTCGCCGAGCACGAAGGCGATCTCGTCGGCGTTGAGCCGATAGTTTACCGGCAGCAGGATTGCGCCGATCAACGCCACCGCGCCGATCAGCTCGACCATCTCGATGCAGTTCTGCGACAGGATCGCCACCCGGTCGCCCGGCCGCACGCCGTCGCGCAGCAGGCCGCTCGCCAGCCGCTCGGCCCGCGCCAGATAGTCGCGGTGGGTCAGGCGGACGCCGTCGACCACGAAGGCGGTGCGCTCGGGAAACAGCACCGCGTTGCGGCGATAGACGTCGGCCAGCGTGAAGTCGTGAAGCGCCATCATGTCCCCCCTGTACGGGTCGCGACCGCAGGTTCGCGGCGAGCCCGGATTGTCGCGCCGCCGGTTGGCCGGCATTCGCGCTTCGCTTTGTAGCGAACATCGTCAGGAGGCGGAAAGCATGATCGCACGGGGCGGCCGTATTCCGACCTCGTTACCGCTCGATCCGGCAGCCGGCGTGGGCGGTGCGGCGTATTTCGGATGTCGGAGCGCTCCCGCCGCTTCCCCTGCTGTTCCCAAATCCCCATTTTTATGAATGGATTGCCGGCAAGGAACATAGCCGACACTGTCGAGTTGGGGACGCAGACAAGAATTGGAGGCTTTGATGGCCCACGACACGCGCAGCCTGGATGAAATTCGCCGCGACACCGAGCGTACCCGGGCCGGCCTTACCGAGACCGTCGGCCAATTGCGGGCCACGGTTACTCACACCGCCAACGACGTGCGGGAGAAATACTCGCCGACGGCGATCAAGGCGGAGGTCAACAGCTACATCAAGTCCCGTGGCGAAGACATCGCCGATGGCGTCCGTGACTCGATCCGCAACAATCCGGTCCAGGCGGTGGCGGTCGGCGCAACGCTGGCCTATCCGCTGTGGAAGATCGTCCGTGCGATCCCGACCCCGGTGCTGATGATCGGCGCCGGGCTGTATCTGGCTGGCACCCGCTCGGGCAACGAGCTGACGCAGCGCGCATCCGACAAGGCCCGCGATCTCGCCGGCGACCTCGAGCGCCGCGCGCGCGACTTCTCGGCCGATGCCGCCGATACGGCTGCCGCAGCGCGGGAATACACGTCCGGCGCGATCGATGCCGCGGGTGAGGTGGTGGCGAGCCGCGCCGAGCAATTCCGCCAGACGGCGACCGCGACCGCCGCCGATCTCAAGCGTAAGGGAGAGGATCTCGGCCGCAGCGTGGCCCAGGGTAGCGACGAACTGCGCCGCCGCGCCAGCGCCACCGGTGAGGAGATTGCGGGCGATGCCGAGCGGCTTGCCGTGCGCGGGGTGGGGCTCGCCGATGCGGTGTCCGACACCGTGCGCGATGCGGCTGATCAAGTCCGGGAGCGTGCCGGTGACGCGGCGAGCCGGTTGCGGGAGACGATCTACGACACCCGCGACGCTGGCGTCGATGCCGCCGCGCGGCTGCGCGATCAGGCGATCGACTTCGGCGATCGGGCCGGCAAAACCGCCAAACAGACTTTCACCGATCATCCGCTGTTGGTGGCCGGCGCCGGTCTGCTGATCGGCGGACTGATCGCCAGCGCCTTTCCGCGTGTCCGCGCCGGTGGTAAGCGCGTCGGCCGGCAGGTCGGCGAGCGGGCCAAGGATGTGGTCGCGCGCGGGGTCGATAAGGGCCGCGCTGCCTACGAAGGCGCGGCGCGCGAAGCCGAGCAGCAGGGATTGACCGGTGAGGACCTGGCCGCGAACGTCCGTGAGCTCGGTCAGCGTGTTCGCAAGGTGGCCGAAGCCGCCGCTACCTCGTTCGAGGCGCCGTCGCCCTCGCACAACAAGCATTGATCGGAGACATCCAGATGGCTGAGCAGATCGTCAAGACTCCCAGCACGACCGGCGGCGGCATGAGCGGACGCGAACAGCCGCCGAAGACGGCCAAGAAGGACACGGCGGATCGGTCCGTCTCGTCCCGTGCCGGCGAAGCGGAGCAGGATATCAAGGAGCGGATTGTGGGCATTGTGAGCCATTCGGCAGAAACGGCTCGCGCCAAGGCCGAGGAATTCGCCGACACCGCGAAGGATTTCGCGGCCGAGGCGGGCGAATCCCTGAAGCACCGCGCTTACGAAGAGAAGCAGGCCGGCGCTGACTACGTCGCCCATATCGCCGATGCGATCCGGCGCGCCTCGCGCGAGTTCGACGACGATCTGCCGATCGCGGGCGTCTACATGCGCAAAGCGGCCGCGAAGGTCGAGGACATCTCGGACACCGTGCAGCGCGGTGACCTGTCCGACCTGGTGCACGGGGTGCAGGATTTCGCGCGGCGGCAGCCGACGGTGTTTCTCGGTCTTGCGGTGCTCGCCGGCTTCGGCGCGGTGCGGTTCTTGAAGAGCTCGCGGCCCTCGCAGGACGTTCGCGTCTCCGCTGCCGATGCCAATCGGAGGTTCGACGATGACACCGCCGAATAATCGCTCGATCCCCGATCTGGTCGGCGACGCCTTCACCCAGTTCGCCAAGCTGGTCAGCAACGAGTTCGAGCTGGCTCGCGCCGAGATCTCCGACAAGTTCGGTCAGATCGGTCGGGCCGTCGCGCTGATCGGTGCCGGCGCGGTGATTTTGATTCCAGGCCTGGTGGTGCTGCTGATGGCGGGCGCCGCGGCGCTGGTCGAGCACGGGTTCAGTTCGTCGATCGCGTATCTGATCGTCGGCGGCTGCACCACCGGCCTCGCGGCGTTGCTGATCGGATTTGGTGCGAACCGGTTGTCGCCAGAGGCACTGAAGCCCGAGATGACGATCGAGCAGTTGCAGCGCGACAAGGAAGCGGCCGGGGAGATGATCCGATGACCAAGAAGAATGGCTTGCCTTTGATCGCCGATCTCGGCGGCGCGATGCGACGCAATCCGGTCTCCACCGCGCTGATCGGGATGGGGCTGTTGTGGCTGTTCACCGGCGACCGCGCCAAGGCCGGCGCGTCGCGTCTGGTGCACGGCAGCGGCCTCGATCGCGTACCGGACGTCGCCAGCGACGCGATCGAGCGCGTCGGCGAGCGCTTCGCGGACGTCGGCGACAGATTGTCGGACGTGCGCGACAATGCCGCGACTGCGGCGACCGAAACGGTGCGGCTGGCGCGCGAGCGCGGCGCCGAGGCGTTCGATCGTGCGTCTGACTTCGGGCGAGCGATTCCGGAAACCGGTGCGGACCTGTTCGACAGCGCCAAGACCAAGCTCGGCGATCTGTTCGAGGATCAGCCGCTGCTGCTCGGCGCGATCGGCGTCGCGATCGGCGCCGGCATCGCCGCCTCGCTGCCGGCCACCGAAACCGAACGCGAATTGTTCGGCGACACCAGCGACGCGGTGAAGGCGCAAGCGCGCGATTACGCGCGGCAGCAGGCGGCGCGTGCCAGCGAAATGGCGCGGGATGTCGCGGGTGCCGCGGCTGAAGAAGCCCGCCGCCAGGGGCTGACGCCCGAGGCCGCGATGGCGGCGGCGCGCGAGGTCGGCGAGAAGGCCAAGCGGGTCGCCGAAGCCGCCGATGACAACGTGCGGCTGGAGTGATCGCGATGGCAGACGACAAGGCACCCGACGATCGCCCGGACGATGCGATGAAGAGCGGGACGCGCGAGCCCTGGAAGAAGCCGGGACAAAGCTCGCAGGTCGATGACCAGAATCCGCCCGACAAGCCGGATCTGGAACGCTGGCAGAACTCCGAGACGCACTAAAAGTCGACACCCATCCAACCGTCGGGATCAGATGACCGCTGCGGAGCCGAGCATTGCCGCGCGCCGAGGATGGCGCGCATCTGAACGTCGTCGCCCGAAAGAGGCGAGGCGGCAATCCGCCTCGCCGTGGCAGGTGCTGAGCGGAGAGTGGAAGACAGTCGCGACCGGCACCTACGCGCGTATCAACGACGATCGGCTGTTCCTGGTCGCTGCCGGCGTGGTATTCTATTGGCTGCTCGGTCTGTTTCCGGCGATCACCGCGCTAGTGTCGTCCTATGCACTGTTCGCCGACGCCGGCACGATCAGCGGACACCTCGCGCAATTATCGGGCGTAGTGCCGGCGGGCACCTATTCGGTGATCGAGGACCAGGTCGGCCGGGTGCTCGCCAACGGCCAGACCAGGCTCGGCCTCGCTTTCCTGATCAGCCTGTCGCTGGCGCTGTGGAGCGCCAATGGCGGCGTCAAGGCAATCATCGACGCGCTCAATGCGGTTTACGATGTCGAGGAACAGCGCGGTTTCATCAAGCTCAACGCGTTCTCACTGCTGCTCACCTGCGGAGCGCTGTGCGCGGTGCTCGCGTCGATCGGCCTGGTGATCGCGGCACCGATCGTGTTGTCGCAAATCGGGCTCGGTAGTCTCGTGGCGGTGGCGGTCGACTACGGGCGTTGGCCGGCGCTGGCGGCCTTGACGTTTTGCGGACTTGCACTGTTGTATCGAACCGCCGCGAACCGTCCGTCCCCGCCGTGGCGCTGGGTCGTGCCGGGCAGCATGGTGGCAACGCTGAGCTGGCTCGCAGGCTCGGCGGCGCTGTCCTATTATCTGGCCAATTTCGCCGACTACAACGCGACCTACGGTTCGCTAGGTGCGGCGATCGGTCTGATGATCTGGATGTGGATGACGGCGATCGTGGTGTTGGTCGGAGGCGAGTTCAACGCCGCGATCGAAGCGTGCGCCGGCCGCCTCGGCCGTGCCGACAACGCATCGGCCAGCCCCCAAAGCAGCTCTGCCGCTGATCGAGACACCGGGCGACCAGGGCCCTCTCAACGGGCAGAACCTCACGGTGGAGAGTCGCGTAGCGCTGTCTCGAACTAGCGCGGGGCATTCGATTGTGCGACGGAAGCGTCAATCGCGACGGCTGGCGTTGGTGGCGATCGCTGCGGCGGCAGTGCGGTTCTCGACGCCGAGCTTGGCGTAGATCTGCTCGAGATGCTTGTCGACGGTGCGCGGGCTCAGGCCCAGGATCTGCGCGATATCGCGGTTGGTCTTGCCTTTGGACAGCCACGCCAGCACTTCGCTTTCGCGACTTGTCAGGCCGAACTCCGCGGAGAATTGCGCCGGCGCATCGGTGGCGGTGTCGCGCGCCAGCCGCAGCAGGAATTCGTTCGGCCCGAGTTTGCCCATGTATTGCAGGCGCAATTCATCGTTGCGCAGCATCGACGATTTCATCGGCGTCTTCGGCTGGGCAAGGCCGGTGTGCAGTTGCTCCAGCCATTCCAGCCACGGCCTCGGCAGGTCGAGCCGGATGCCGTCGTCCGCCGTATCGTCGGCGGCGATCAGCTTCTGTGCCTGCGGGGTCGCCCACAGCACTTTGCCGAGACGGTCGACCGCGAGCAGGAAGCGCCCCGACACGTCGAGGGCAGCGCGGGCGCTCTGGCTGACCCGCGCGTTGTTGAGGTGCACACGGATCCGCGCCAGCATCTCGACGATCGCAATCGGCTTGGTGACGTAGTCGACGCCGCCGGCCTCCAGCCCGCGAACGATGTGCTCGGATTCCGACAGGCCGGTCATGAAGATCACCGGCACGTCGGACAGTCCCGGGCTGCGCTTCAGTCGCCGGCAGGTTTCGAATCCGTCCATGCCGGGCATCACCGCGTCGAGCAGGATGATGTCGGGGGTGATCTGCTCGACGATCCGCATCGCCGCAGCGCCGTCGAGCGCGACCATCACCGTCATGCCGGCGCCGTCGAGCGCGTCGGTCAGCATCCGCAACGTCTCTGGAGAGTCGTCGACGACCAGAGCGATATCGCGCTTCTTCATATCATTGTTCATGGCGATACAGCGTGTTCAGCGTCTTCATGTAGGTATCGAGGTCGAATTGCTCCACCATCGTTCGCATCCGAGATACGAACGCCCAGGTCTCCGGATAATCGGTGTGGATCTGATCGAGCTTCGACTCGATGCCGCGGATGTAGCCGATCTTGCCGAGCTCGATCAATTCCTCGACGTGCTGCATCGGCGGGTGTTGAATCTCGCTGGAGCTCTCCGCTGCCGCGGTAGCTTCGCCCTTGTAGATCCAGTCGATCTTGAGGAGCTGGCCGATCAGTTCGAGCAGCCGTGGAATGTCGACCGGCTTCATCAGATAGGCGTCGTGGAACGATTGCGACAACAGCGTGCCGTGCGCCTCCAGAGCGCTCGCCGACAGCATCAGGATTCGCGCGTGATGGTGGCCGTGGGTACGCAGCGTTTCTGCCACCGTCCAGCCGTCCATCCCCGGCATCGAGATGTCGAGCAGGAACAAGTCGGGTTGGCAATGTTCGGCAAGGTCGATGCAGGAATAGCCGTCGGTCGCCACCAGCACGATGAAACCGAGCGGAGCCAGCGTGTCCTGCAATAGGCCGCGCTGCGCCGGATCGTCGTCGGTGACCAGAATGGTCTTACGCGGGCCGTGATAGCCGAACACCGGAGCGCGGATCGAGCGGGTGCGGGTCGGGTTGGTCACCTCCGACAGCAGCAGCTTGACGCGGAACACCGAGCCCTTGCCGGGCGTCGAGGCGACGGTGAGATCGCCGCCCATGACGCCGGCGAGCAGCTTGCTGATGGTGAGGCCGAGGCCGGTGCCGCTGTGCGGCTGTGCGGCGCCGAGCGCACCGCGTTCGAACGGTGCGAAGATCCGCTCGAGATCGTCGGCGTGGATACCGGGGCCGGTGTCGCGCACTTCGAGTTCGGCGACCGGGTTGCGGTAGTGCACGATGAAATGCACGCTGCCTTCCTGCGTGAATTTGATGGCGTTGGACAGCAGGTTGATCAGCACCTGGCGCAGCCGCTTCTCGTCGGCATAGACCATCGGCGGCAGATATTGCGGCCGCTTGAACACGAACTCGACGTCCTTGGCGGCGGCCTGTAGCCGGAACATGCCGACGAGCTGATCCAGGAACTCGCCGAAGCGCACCTCGTCGCGCGACAGATACAGCCGGCCGGCCTCGATCTTCGAGATATCCAGCAGGCCGTCGATCAGACCGGACAGATGATCGGCGCTGCGCCGCATCAGCCGGATCTGATCACGCGGCCGCGGCGGCAGGCTGTTGTCCTGCTCGAGCAGTTGCGCGTAGCCGCTGATCGCGTTGAGCGGCGAGCGCAGCTCGTGGCTGAGGCCGACGACGTAGCGGCTCTTGGCGAGGTTTGCGGATTCGGCCGCCTCCTTAGCGCGCTGCAGTTCGGCATCGGTCTGGCGGTGGGCGTCGATTTCCTGCATCAGCAATTGCGTTTGCCGCCGCGTCTCGGCCTCCGCCGCCTGCCGGCTCAGCCGCGCCAGTACGAACAGCCAGCTCACCACGCCGACGATGATGGTGAGCGCGAAGAACAGCTTCCAGAGAATTTCGGCCAGCTCGATCCGCTGCGCCTCGTTGGCGGTTCCGACCTGCAGATAGATCAGCAGCAGCGATAGGCCGATCAGTCCGGTCGAAACGGCGAATACAGTGAGATAGTGTCCGACCTGCGAATTCAGCAACGCGTAGGCGCGCTGCGGCAGGACCTTGCCGAGCGCTTCGGTCAATTGCGCGTCGATCCGTGCGTGCGGTTTGCACAGGTCGTGGCAGCGGGCATCCAGCGAGCAGCACAGCGAGCAGATCGGCCCGGCATAGGCCGGGCAGGAGGCCATGTCCTCCGGCTCGAACGAATGCTCGCAGATACAGCACTTGATCGCCTCCATGCCCTGCCAGGCGCGCTTCGGATTGCGCGCCAGGTAGAACCGGCCGCCGGTCGCGTAGGCGATCACCGGCGCGATGACGAAGGCGACCGCGAGGGCCACGAACGGCGCCAGGGCATTCGCGGTCGGCCCGAACACGCCGTAGAACGCGCTGATCGACACGACGGTCGCGATTGTCATCGAACCGACGCCGACCGGATTGATGTCGTACAGATGCGCGCGCTTGAATTCCATGTGGCGCGGTCGCAGCCCGAGCGGCCGGTTGACCACGAGATCGGACACCAGCGCGCCGACCCAGGCGATCGCGACGTTCGAGTACAGCGCCAAGGTGTGCTCTAGCGCCTTGTAGACGCCGATCTCCATCAGCAGCAGCGCCACCAGAACGTTGAACACCAACCAGACGACGCGTCCGGGATGGCTATGGGTCAGCCGCGAGAAGAAGTTCGACCAGGCGATCGACCCCGCATAGGCGTTGGTGACGTTGATCTTGATCTGCGACAGGATCACGAACGCGCCGGTCAGCGCCAACACCAGGCCGGGCTGGTCCAGCACGGTGCGGAACGCCTCAAGGTACATGTGGGCCGGCTCCGCCGCCTCGTCCAGCGGCGCGCCGCGGCTCAGCGCGAAATACGCCAGGAACGATCCAGCCAGCAGCTTAAGCGCGCCGGGCACGATCCAGCCGGGGCCGGCGCTGATCATCGCGATCCACCAGGCGCCGCGCGAGGCGCGGTGGTCGCGCGGCAGAAACCGCAAGAAGTCGACCTGCTCGCCGATCTGTGCCACTAGCGCGAACACCACCGAGGCCGCGGTGCCGAACAGCACCAGGTCGAGCTTGCCGTCTGGGCTGCCGTGCTCACCGGCGAATTGGGTCCAGCCCACGAACGATTCCGGACTCTTGATCGCGATCGCCGCGAACGGGAGGATGTGCAGCAGCACCCAGAACGGTTGGGTCCAGAGCTGGAACCGGCTGATCAGGGTGATGCCGTAGGTGACCACCGGAATAATGATGACCGCGCTGAAGAAATAGCCGATCGGCAGCGGCAGGCCGAAGCACAGTTCCAGCGCGTTGGCGAGGATCACCGCCTCGATGGCGAAGAAGATGAAGGTGAACGAGGCGTAGATCAGCGACGTGACGGTCGAGCCGATATAGCCGAAGCCGGCGCCGCGGGTCAGAAGGTCGATGTCGACGCCGCATTTGGCCGCGTGATAGGCGATCGGCAGGCCGCAGCAGAAGATGATCACGCCGCACACCAGGATCGCCGCGGTGGCGTTGGTGACGCCGTAGTTCAGCGTAATGGTGCCGCCGATCGCTTCCAGTGCCAGGAACGAGATGGCACCGAGCGCGGTGTTGGCGACGCGCGAAGCCGACCACCGGCGCGAACTCTTTGCGGTGAAGCGAAGCGCGTAGTCCTCGAGGGTCTGGTTGGCGACCCACTGATTGTACTGGCGCCGGACGCGATCTATGCGCTGCCGCCCCGCCACGCGCTTCTCCTCTTCTTTGCTCGACCCTAGCGCCGATCCGCCGGCGACACTGCCGGTTTTGCCGTCACGGCGCGCGCAATTTGTCGGCCTCGAGCTCGTTGTTGCGTCACCGGACTAAGCCCCGGCGCCTACCAAAAAACCTACGTCGCGATCTTGCGATGCAACATACGTGATCTTGCGTATCGGTCCAGCCGCCGAATTCGTCGATCGTTTCCCCGACTGCACTCGCGTCCACGAACCACGAAGGGGTAGTTAATGTCAGACGAAACCAAGACGGGCCTGAACTCGCCGCTCCGGCGTAAACTGCTGATGGGGATGGCGGCGATCCCCGCCCTCACGATGCTGCCGCGGACCTCGTTCGCCGATGTGCCTGCAACTTCTGCGGTTAATACGACCGGACTCGCGGTGACGGATACTGAGGTCACGGTCGGCATCCTGCACTCGGTCACCGGCACGATGGCGATCTCCGAAACCGGCTCGGTGCAGGCCGAGAAGTTGGCGATCGAGCAGATCAACGCCGCCGGCGGCGTGCTCGGCCGCAAGATCAAGTTCGTGCAGGAAGACGGTGCCTCCGACTGGCCGACCTTCGCCGAGAAGGCCAAGAAGCTGCTGGTCAATGACAAATGCGCCGCCGTGATGGGCTGCTGGACCTCGGCCTCGCGCAAGGCGGTGCTGCCGGTGTTCGAACAATACAACGGCATGCTGTACTATCCGACCTTCTACGAAGGCCTCGAACAGTCCAAGAACGTCATCTACACCGGTCAGGAAGCAACCCAGCAGATCATCGCCGGCCTCGACTGGGTCAACAAGACCAAGAACGCCAAGAGCTTCTATCTGCTCGGCTCCGACTACATCTGGCCGCGCACCTCGAACAAGATCGCCCGCAAACACATCGAGAACCATCTGACGGGCTGCAAGGTCGTCGGCGAGGAGTACTTCCCGCTCGGCCACACCCAGTTCAACTCGGTGATCAACAAGATCAAGCTGACCAAGCCGGACGTCATTTACGCGATCATCGTCGGCGGCTCGAACGTCGCGTTCTACAAGCAGCTCAAGGCGGCGGGCATCGACCTGTCGAAGCAGACGCTGCTGACCATCTCGGTGACCGAGGACGAAATCGACGGCATCGGCGGCGAGAACATCGCGGGCGCCTACGCCTGCATGAAGTACTTCCAGTCGCTCGATAATCCGAACAACAAGGCGTTCGTCGAGGCGTTTCACAAGATGTGGGGGCCGAAGACGGTGATCGGAGACGTCACCCAGGCTGCCTATCTCGGCCCGTGGCTGTGGAAATTGACCGTCGAAAAGGCCGGCTCGTTCGACGTCGACAAGATCGCGGCGGCGTCTCCGGGGGTCGAATTCAAGGGCGCGCCGGAAGGCTACGTGCGGATCCACGAGAACCATCACCTCTGGTCCAAGACCCGCGTCGGCCGCGCCAAGGCGGATGGTCAGTACGAACTGGTCTACGAGACCGCCGACCTGGTCGAACCCAACCCGTTCCCGAAGGGCTACCAGTAAGCGTCGACGGGCGCCGCCTCTGCACACTGCGTCATGCGCGGGCTCGACCCGCGCATCCATCTCCTTCTCGAGAAGATGGATCGCCGGGGCAAGCCCGGCGATGACGCTGGGAGTGTCGAGGGGCGCCGGCGACTTCACCGCGTCCGGATCAATTCAATCTCAGGGAAGCGAATCATGTTCGGCGACTACTCGTTAGGCGATCTCGGCGCGATCTTCGCGATGCAGGGCTTCGCGGGACTCATTCTGTTTTCCGTCTACGTGCTGATGGCGCTCGGGCTGGCGATCATCTTCGGCCAGATGGGCGTCATCAACATGGCGCACGGCGAGTTCATGATCCTGGGCGCCTACGTCACCTGGATGACGTCGAACTTCTTCCAATCCTATCTGCCGTCGCTGTTCGCGGGCTACTTCTTCCTTGCGATGATCCTGGCGTTTCTCGCCTCCGGGGCGCTGGGGATGCTGGTGGAGTGGGCGCTGATCCGCCACCTCTACAAGCGGCCGCTCGACACTCTGCTGGCGACCTGGGGGCTGTCGCTGATCCTGCAGCAGGCCTATCGGTCGATCTTCGGCGCCCGCGAGGTCGGCGTTGAGCTGCCGCAATGGATGCTCGGCTCCAAGCAGGTCACCGACACCATCGAAATTCCGATCAACGGCATGTTCGTGATGGCGCTCACCGTGCTGATCACTCTCGCCGTGTCCTACGTGTTGTTCTGGTCGCGTTGGGGCCGTCAGGTTCGCGCGGTGGTGCAGAACCGGGTGATGGCCGGCGCCGTCGGTATCAACACCGAGAAGGTCGACCGCTACACGTTCGGCCTCGGCTGCGGCATCGCCGGCATCGCAGGCTCGGCCTTCACCATGATCGGCTCGACCGGGCCGACCTCCGGCCAGCTCTACATCGTCGACACCTTCCTGGTCGTGGTGTTCGGCGGCGCCGCCAGCCTGTTCGGCACCATCGCGTCCGCCTTCAGCATCTCGCAGGCGCAGTCGACCATGGAGTTCTTCATGTCCGGCTCGATGGCCAAGGTGCTGACCCTGCTCGCCATCGTCGCGATCCTGATGGTGCGGCCGCAAGGTCTGTTCGCCCTCAAGGTCCGCAAGTAACAGGAGCAACCGTCATGGAAAGCCCACGCTTTCTCAGTCGCACCGATCTGCTCGGTCTCGCCGCGCTCGCCTTGCTGCTGGTGGTGATCCTGCCGCTGTCCTTGGACGTGTTTCGCCTCAACCTGGTCGCGAAGTACCTGACTTACGCCTTCGTCGCGCTCGGGCTGGTGCTGTGCTGGGGCTTCGGCGGCATTCTCAGCCTGGGCCAGGGGGTGTTCTTCGGTCTCGGCGGCTACTGCATGGCGATGTATCTCAAGCTGGAGGCCTCCAGCGTCGAGAACACCAAGATCCAGTCGACCCCGGGCATCCCGGATTTCATGGACTGGAATCAGATCACCCACATCCCGTGGTTCTGGCAACCGTTCCACAGCCTCACCCTGACGGTGATCGCCATTCTGGTGGTGCCCGCGGTGTTCGCCTTCCTGGTCGGCGCGGCGATGTTCAAGCGGCGGGTCGGCGGCGTCTACTTCGCGATCATCACCCAGGCGATCGCCGCGATCATGACCATCCTGATCATCGGCCAGCAGGGCTACACCGGCGGCATCAACGGCATCACCGATCTGCGCACGCTGAAGGGCTGGGACATCCGTCCCGACCACGCCAAGGTGGTGCTGTACTTCGTCGAAGTCGCGTTCCTGTTCGGCTGCATCCTGCTGGCGCTGTTCGTGCGGCATTCCAAGCTCGGCCGCATCCTGGTGGCGATGCGCGAGAAGGAGGACCGGGTGCGGTTCTCCGGCTACAGCGTCGCCAACTTCAAGATCTTCGCGTTCTGTCTCGCGGCGATGTTCGCGGCGGTCGGCGGCGCGATGTTCACCCTCAATGTCGGGTTCATGTCGCCGTCCTTCGTCGGCATCGTGCCGTCGATCGAGATGGTGATCTACACCGCGGTCGGCGGCCGATTGTCGATTTTCGGCGCCGTCTACGGCGCTCTGCTCGTCAACTTCGCCAAGACCAGCCTATCGGAATCCTTCCCGCAGCTCTGGCTGTTCGGTCTCGGCGCGCTGTTCATCGCCGTGGTGCTGATCTTCCCGAACGGTCTGGCGGGGATCTGGCGCGACTACGTCCAGCCGCTGTTCGCCAAGCTGCTCGACAGGCGCAAGCCCGGACCGGATCACAATGGCGGCACGCTCGGCCCGGTCGCCGATGGCGCTCCGGCGGAATGAGGAGGGGATCATGCTGATCGGCCATCAACAACCCGACTTCCTGCTGGCGGTAGAAGGACTCACCGTCTCGTTCGACGGCTTCAAAGCGGTGAACGACCTGTCGTTCTACGTCGAAGAGAACGAGATCCGCGTGATCATCGGCCCGAACGGCGCCGGCAAGACCACGGTGCTGGATCTGATCTGCGGCAAGACCAAAGCAACCGCCGGTGCGATTCACTTCCGCGGCAAGGATCTCACCAAGATGAAGGAGAACCAGATCGTCCAGGCCGGGGTGGGGCGCAAGTTCCAGACGCCGTCGATCTACGAAGACCTCACGGTGTTCGAGAATCTGGAGATCTCCTATCCGCAGGGGCGCTCGGTGTTCGGCGCGCTGTCGTTCCAGCGCACGCCGGCGGTGCGCGAGCGGGTCGAAGAAGTCGCAGAGGCGATCTTCCTGAAGGACAAGCTCGGGATGAGCGCCGATCTGCTCAGCCACGGACAGAAGCAGTGGCTCGAGATCGGCATGCTGCTGATCCAGGACCCGGATCTGTTGATGCTCGACGAGCCGGTCGCCGGCATGAGCGTGTCCGAGCGGATCAAGACCGCCGAGCTCCTGCACACCATCATCAAGGACCGCTCAGTGCTGGTGATCGAGCACGACATGAAGTTCGTCGAAGACATCGCCCACAAGGTCACGGTGCTGCACCAGGGCCAGATCCTGTCGGAAGGCACGATGGAGACGGTCAAGAACGATCCCAAGGTCATCGAAGTCTATCTGGGTCACTAGAGGAGGCGGACATGCTTGCTATCAACGATCTGCACGTCGCCTATGGCCAGAGCGAGGTGTTGCACGGGCTCAATATCGACGTCGCGCCGAACGAGATCGTCGCGATCATGGGCCGCAACGGCATGGGCAAGACCACGCTGATGAAGTCGCTGATGGGCATCATCCCGCAGCGCAAGGGCTCGATCGCTATGAACGGCGTCGAGCTCGGCGGCCTCAAGAGCTACGAGCGCGTCGCCAAGGGGCTGGCTTACGTGCCGCAGGGCCGGATGATCTTCTCCACCATGACGGTGAAGGAGAACATCGAGACCGGGCTGGCGGCCTCCGGCGATAGTGAAGTCCCGGCCGATATCTACGAGCTGTTCCCGGTGCTGCTCGAAATGAAGGGGCGTCGCGGCGGCAATCTGTCGGGCGGCCAGCAGCAACAACTGGCGATCGCGCGTGCGCTCGCCACCAGGCCGAAGGTGCTGCTGCTCGACGAGCCGACCGAAGGCATTCAGCCGTCGATCATTCGCGAGATGGCGCGCACGTTGAAGCGTATTCGCGACAGCCGCGGCCTGTCGATCATCGTCTCCGAACAGGTGCTGAGCTTTGCGCTCGACGTCGCAGATCGGGTGCTGGTCATCGAAAACGGCGAAATCGTTCGCGACGAGCCGCGCGCTGGCGTCGATGAGGCGCAGGTCGCGAAATATCTGTCCGTCTAATTCTCCACCGTCCACTGGTCACAAGGGAGCTTCCGATGCCAGAGACACTGATCAAGGTCGATCTCACGCAATCCGCTTACGACAACGAGATGGTCCACAATCGCTGGCATCCGGACATTCCGATGGCCGCGTGGGTCAATCCCGGCGACGATTTCATCGTCGAGACCTATGATTGGACCGGCGGTTTCATCAAGAACAACGACTCCGCCGACGACGTTCGCGACATCGATCTGTCGATCGTGCACTTCCTGTCCGGCCCGATCGGCGTGAAGGGCGCCGAGCCCGGCGACCTGCTGGTCGTCGACTTGCTCGACGTCGGCCCGATGAAGGAGAGCCTGTGGGGCTTCAACGGCTTCTTCTCCAAGCAGAACGGCGGCGGATTCCTCACCGACCATTTTCCGCTGGCGCAGAAGTCGATCTGGGACTTCAAGGGCATGTATACCAGCTCGCGCCACATCCCGGGCGTGAGCTTTGCCGGCCTGATCCATCCCGGCCTGATCGGCTGTCTGCCCGATCCGAAGCTGCTGTCGGCGTGGAACGAGCGCGAGACCGCACTGATCGCCACCAACCCGACCCGCGTGCCTGGCCTTGCCAACCCGCCATTCGCGCCGACCGCCCACATGGGCAAGCTGACCGGCGATGCCAAGGCCAAGGCCGGTGCGGAAGGCGCCCGCACCGTGCCGCCGCGCGAGCACGGCGGCAACTGCGACATCAAGGACCTGTCGCGCGGTTCGAAGATCTACTTCCCGGTCTATGTGCCGGGTGGCGGCCTGTCGATGGGCGATTTGCACTTCAGCCAGGGTGACGGCGAGATCACCTTCTGCGGCGCGATCGAGATGGCCGGCTGGCTGCACATCAAGGTCGACATCATCAAGGACGGTGTGTCGAAATACGGCATCAGGAACCCGATCTTCAAGCCGTCGCCGGTGACGCCGAACTACAAGGACTATCTGATCTTCGAAGGCATCTCGGTCGACGAGCAGGGCCAGCAGCACTACCTCGACGTCACTGTGGCGTATCGCCAGGCGTGCTTGAACGCGATCGAGTATCTGAAGAAGTTCGGTTACTCCGGTGCCCAGGCCTATTCGATCCTCGGCACCGCGCCGGTACAGGGCCATATCTCGGGCGTCGTCGACGTGCCGAACGCCTGCGCCACGCTGTGGCTACCCACCGAGATCTTCGACTTCGACATGATGCCGACCTCGGCCGGCCCGGTGAAGGCGATCAAGGGCGGCATCGACATGCCGATCTCGCCGGACAAGTAACAAGGTCCGTCATCGCGAGGGAAGCGAAGCAACCCAGCCCGGTGCACTGAGCCGTGGATTGCTTCGTCGCGGAGCCTGTACTCGGACGACGCGAAGCGTCGATCCGGGTGCTCCTCGCAATGACGGCAAAGGTTCCCTGCGCGACGGGGAGCGGGACGGGGCGTATTTTCCGCCCCGCTCCCATCGCACAGGTCCGGACAAATCGTCAGCGCAAGGGAAACGACGATGCCTGTTTATGAATATATGTGCGACGCCTGCGGGCCGTTCACTGATCTGCGGCCAATGGCCGAATGCGACGATCCGCAGCTCTGCCCGAGCTGCGCAACCTCGTCGCGGCGGGTGATCCTCACCGCGCCGAACTTCTCCTGCATGCCAGCTGCGAGCCGGGCCGCACACGCCACCAACGAGAAGAGCCGCAACGCGCCGATGAGCGTCGGCGAATACAAGGCCAAGCACGCGCCGGGCTGTGGGTGCTGTTCGGGCATCAAGAAGCCGGCACGGCTGCAGTCCCGCACCAAGAGCGGCGCCAAAGGATTCCCCACAGCACGGCCGTGGATGATCAGCCACTGATGACTGCCCCGTCATTGCGAGCGAAGCGAAGCAATCCAGGAGTCGGTACACCGAGCTTCTGGATTGCTTCGTCGCTTTGCTCCTCGCAATGACGGAGGGGAGTTGAGCGACTGAACTATCCGGCGATCACCGCCGCGACGCCGAGCAGAAAGCCGACCTCGAACAACTGCTCGCTGGCGCCGAGCACGTCCCCGGTGTAGCCGCCGATCAGGCGCTTGGCCCAGCCGGCCATCGCGGCGGCAAGCGCGGAGCCGGCCGCAAGGCCGATCACCAGCGCGATCGGCGACACCAGGAGCAGCGGTAGCGCACCGAGCGCGACCACGACTGCGCCGAGCACCAGTTCGTCCTTGCGCAGCGTGGTGTCGGCGTAGCTCGCCTTCATCGCCGCGGTGTTGCCGGCGTAGCTCATCCGATGCGCCACCAGGCAGGAAGCGCCGCGCGACGCCGCGTGGCAGGCGACCAGAGCGGCCAGCGCTGCCCACAGCGGCAGCAGCGCCAGCGCCGCGACCCGCAGCGCGACCCCGATGCCGAGTGCGAGTGCGCCGTAGGTGCCGATTCGGCTGTCCTTCATGATTTCGAGCCGGCGCTCGACGGTCCAGCCGCCGCCGAACGCATCGAAGGTGTCGGCGAGCCCGTCCTCGTGGAAGGCGCCGGTCAGTGCGATCGAGGCGGTGACCGCGAACAGCGCGCCGAGCGTCGGCCCGAACAGCGAGGTGCCGACAATCATCGCCGCCGCCGACACCACGCCGATGCCGACTCCGACCACCGGAAAGAACGTCATCGCCCGCATCAGCCAGTCCGGCTCGGGGGCGCGTTCGGCGTCCGGCACCGGCAGGATGGTCAGGAAGCGTAGCGCGTCGAGCAACTGCGCCCGTGTCGGCGTCGGCCGCGAGAGGTGAGGGGAGTCGGTCATGGATCTGCCTTTGTGGAAGCCGCCGTACTGCGCGCCCCTGCGGTTGCGGTCAAGCGCCCGCGCGTGGGCCGCGGCTGTTGCTGCGCAGTGCCTTGGTGCCTGGTTGCCGTCTACTGCGACCTTCCGCCGGCTGTGACGACCCGCCGCAGCCAAACGGCTAACCCCTTGATAGAGGTCAATGTGACGGCCGGACGCCGGCAGCTACCCTTTGTCAGTCTCGATCCAGATGGGGTACGCTGCGCGATAATGCGTTGTGAACGAAACAGCGACGGCCGGACGTCCTCCGCAGCACTACGCCTGTGGCTCGGAGCGTTGATTTGCGCCTGCGTGTTCGCGGTGCTCGTTCTCGGCAACGCCCCGGTCGCTTTGGCCGACACTGGGCCGCAGGCACAGCTTGCATTCGTCAAGACGCCGCTGCCGGTGCCGCCGCTGAACCTCAGCGACGATCCGGAGATCATGACCACGGACAGCGCCAGTGCTGTGATGCCGTTGTCGTTCAGAACTGCCGATTGTCATCCATCGACCCGCGTGCGCCTGCCGCTGGCCGAACCGATGTTCGATCGCAGCGAGCCTCCGCAGCTTCGGCCACCGATCGCCGCCTAGTCGGCCGCGATCTCGTCTGCCGCCGTGATCACCAACGTGCGAGCCGTCGCCCGGCGGCACAAGGCGCCATGACGCGCCCTGCCTGATCGACGTGCGCCAGACGAAGCTCCGGCTTCGCTCGGTTCTCAACACATCGCGCTGTGCGCCCGATCCGGTCTGGATCGGACGAAGCCGAGGCCATCGACTCCCAAGCTGGGTGTCCTGTCTCCGGCCGCAGAATTCCTTCCGAGTCTTCGACGCCGAGACATGACATGACCGAACTTCTGCAAGCCGACATCAAGGGCCCGAACGATCAGGCCGCCGAGGAGATGTGGCACGCGGTCGATGCCGACCGCGTCCTCACCGCTCTTGCCACCAGCCGCGGCGGCCTCGGCACCGATGAGGCCAAGCGTCGGCTGCAGAGCTACGGGCCGAACGCGCTGCCGGAACCGCGGCGGCGTTTGGCGATTCTGCGGTTTCTGGCGCAGTTCAACAACACGCTGATCTACTTCCTGCTGGCGGCTGCCGTTGCCGCCGCGTTCCTCGGCCATCAGATCGACGCCGCGGTGATCGTCGCGGTGGTGACGATCAACGCCATCGTCGGCTACATCCAGGAAGACAAGGCCGAGAAGGCGCTGGCGGCGATCAAGAAGATGATCTCGCCGCGCGCCCATGCCTGGCGCGACGGTCACCGCATCGTTGTGCCGGCCGAGGAGCTGGTGCCCGGCGACGTGGTGATGATCGAGGCCGGCGATCGCGTACCGGCGGATCTGCGCCTCACCCGCGCCCGCGGCCTGTTGATCGACGAGGCGATGCTGACCGGTGAGTCGGTCGCCTCCGAAAAGCACGACCAGCCGGCAGCGCCCGATGCGCCGCTCGGTGATCGGCTGTGCATGGCGTTCTCCGGCACGCTGGTGTCGGCGGGCCAGGGCTTCGGCGTCGTGGTCGCCACCGGGGCCCGCACCGAGATCGGGCGCATCAGCACGATGATTCAGGGCGTCGAGCAGCTCACCACGCCGCTGCTGGCGCAGATCAACACGTTCGGCGAACGCTTCACCTGGGTGGCGATCTCGGCCGCTGCCGCGATCTTCGCCTTCGCCACGCTGGTGCGCGACTATGCCTGGCCGGACGCGCTGATCGCCGTGGTGGCGCTCGCGGTCGGCGTGGTGCCGGAGGGGCTGCCGGCGGTGATCACTATCACGCTGGCGATCGGCGTGCAGCGAATGGCGCGACGCAACGCCATCATCCGCCGCCTGCCGGCGGTGGAGACGCTCGGCGCCACCTCGGTGATCTGCTCCGACAAGACCGGTACGCTGACCCGCAACGAGATGACCGCCCGCCGCATCGTCACCGCCGACCACACCATCCTGGTCAGCGGCTCCGGCTATGTGCCGAAGGGCGAACTGACGGTCGACGGCCGCGCGGCTCCCGAAGCGGTGACGTCGGCGACCCAACTGATCCGCTCCGCGCTGCTGTGCAACGACGCGCAGCTTCGCCAGGTCGATGGCCACTACGTCGTCGATGGCGATCCGATGGAGGGTGCGCTGGTCGCGCTCGCGATCAAGGCCGGGCTCGATCCGGAAGGCGAGCGCGCAGCGTGGAAGCGCTCCGATGAAATTCCGTTCGATGCCCAGCATCGCTTCATGGCGACCCGCCACGCTACCGAATCCGGCGCGCAGGTGATCTTCGTCAAGGGCGCGCCGGAACGGCTGCTGGGCATGTGCGCCACCCAGGTCGGTCCGGGCGGCGCGCTGCATCCGATCGATCCCGAATTCTGGACCGCGCAGATTGCGCGCGCCGCGGCCGAAGGCGAGCGCGTGCTCGGCTTCGCGCTGCGCTCGCCGGCGCGCCCGTCCGATCAGCTCGGCTTCGCCGATCTCGACGAAGGGCTGTCGTTCATGGGGATCGTCGGCTTCATCGATCCGCCGCGAGATGAAGTGATCCGGGCGATCGCCGAATGCCGCTCCGCCGGCATCGTCGTCAAGATGATCACCGGCGACCACGCCGCGACCGCTGAGGCGATCGCGCGGCAACTCAATCTGACCGATCATCCCGACGTCGTCACCGGCGCCGAGCTCGACCGCACCCCGGATTCCGCGTTCGTCGAACTGGCCCGCCGCACCGACGTGTTCGCCCGCACCAATCCGGAGCACAAGCTGCGGATCGTCCAGGCGCTGCAGTCGACCGGCGCGGTGGTGGCGATGACCGGCGACGGCGTTAACGACGCACCGGCGCTGAAGCAGGCCGATGTCGGTATTGCAATGGGCCACAAGGGCACTGAGACCGCCAAGGAAGCGTCCCAGGTGGTGCTGCTCGACGACAATTTCGTCTCGATCGTCGCCGCCGTGCAGGAAGGCCGCACGGTCTACGACAACATCCGCAAAGTCATCGCCTGGACCATCCCGACCAATGGCGGCGAGGTGTTCACCGTCATCATGGCGATCCTGATCGGCTTCACCATGCCGATGACGCCGGTCCAGATCCTGTGGATCAACCTGATCCTCACCGTCACGCTCGGCCTGGTGTTGGCGTTCGAGCCGCCGGAGCCCGGCGTGATGAAGCGCCCGCCGCGGCCCGCGCATGCGCCGCTGCTGTCGCGCTTCCTGGTGTGGCGGATCTTCTTCGTCTCGTTCCTGTTCACCGCAGGGGCACTGGCGATCTTCTTCTTTGCGCTCGGCAAGGGGCTGCCGCTCGAGACCGCGCGCACCATGGTGGTCAACGTGATCGTGGTGTTCGAGATATTCTATCTGTTCAACGTCCGCTACCTGCACACCAGCTCGATCTCGCTGCGCGGCGCGCTCGGCACCGTGCCGGTGCTGGCGGCGCTGGTAGTGGTGGTCGCCGCCCAGCTCGCCTTTACCTACATGCCGGTGATGCAGGCGCTGTTCGATACCACGCCGCTGTCGCTGGTCGACGGCGCGGTGGTGATCGGCGCCGGCGTGGTGCTGATGATCGTGCTCGAGCTGGAGAAGCTGGTGATGCGCAGAATCGGCGCGTTGCGCCGTCTCGAGCCGTAACCGGCGTCATTGCGTCGTCGCACCCACTCATCCCAACGACGAGGTTCATGATGAACGAACTGCCCCGTCCCGATTCCATGTCCGGCCTGAAGGTGGTGCTCGCCGCCACGGATTTCTCGGCGCGCTCCGAACGCGCGGTGCGCCGCGCCGCGGCGCTCGCCCGGCAGAGCGGCGCGCGGCTGGTGATCACCCATGTGGTCGACGACGACCAGCCCGAACACATCGTCGCGGTGGAGGTCGAACTCGCCGAGACCGCGCTTGCGGACGCAATCCGCGAGCACGGCCATCTGGCCGGCCTGGACTGCACGCCGCTGGTAGTGCTGGGCACGCCATTCGACGCCATCGTCCGGGCCACGCAACAGCAGGGCGCCGATCTGTGCGTCGTCGGCAGTCACCGCCGCGCGTTCCTGCGCGACATCTTTGCGGGCACGACCGCCGAACGGGTGATCCGTAACAGTTCGGTGCCGGTGCTGATGGCCAATGTCGATCCGGCACTGCCTTATGCGAAGAGCCTGGCGCCTGTCGATTTGAGCGAATGCTCGGCCCAGGCGCTCGCCACTGCGCGCCGGCTCGGCCTGCTGCAGCGCACGCGCCTGATCGTCATGCACGTCTATGACGCTGCCGCGGCCGGGATGCTGAATTATGCCGGCGTCGACAAGGCCAGCCTCGACGATTACTTGGTCGACACCCGTACCGACGCGGTGCGCGATCTGGTGCGGTTCCTCGAACCGCTGCGGCTGGACGACGTCGACTATTCGACCGTGGTCAGAGAAGGCGCCGCCCCTGCGACCGATATCATTGAGGCCGCCACCGAGCTGCGGCCCGACCTGGTGGTGATCGGCACACATGCGCGGCGTGGTGCGGTGCGGTTATTGCTGAGCAGCGTGACCGAGGAGGTGCTGCGCCGACTGCAGCGCGATATCCTGGTGGTGCCGGTTCGCGATAGTACCACGGGGTAATGCGAGCCGGCTTGCCGGCCTCGGTATTGCCCGCCACACTACCCGCCGATCGGCGCGGCATCGGAACCTCGCCGGCAAACAACCGGGAGGTCGACGATGGGCGCGCGGCTGAAGCATTACGGCTGGGGGCGGGAAGGCGAAGGCATGACCGAGGCTGAGCAGGCTTTCGTGCTCGGCCGTTATCAGGCGAAGTTCGGCCGCGACAGTTTCGAGACCGTCGAGGTCGCCAAGCTCGACGATATCACGCTACACGAACCGCGGATCGTGCCGCCGAAGTCGCTCTCGGAAATCTGCGCGGTCGACGCGTATCACCGTGCCGCCCATGCCTACGGCAAATCCTATCCGGACTACGTCCGCGGTATGCTCGGCGATTACGACGCGGCGCCCGATGTCGTCGCCTATCCGCGCAACGAGGCGGAGATCGCCGCGGTGATGGATTGGGCCGGTGGCGCCGGGGCGGCGCTGACGCCGTTCGGCGGCGGCTCGTCGGTGTGCGGCGGCGTCGAATGTCGGGTCGACGGCAGCCCGTACAAGGCGGCGGTGACGCTGGATCTGCGCCATCTCGGCCAAGTGCTGGAGGTCGATGCCACCTCGCGCGCAGCGCTGATCGAGGGTGGCGCGTTCGGCCCGGCGCTGGAGGCGCAGCTCAAGCCGCACAATGTCACGCTGCGGCACTTTCCGCAGAGCTTCGAATATTCCACGCTCGGGGGCTGGATCGCGACCCGCTCCGGCGGTCACTTCGCCAGTCTCTACACCCACATCGACGATTTCGTCGAAAGCCTCCGCGTTGTGACGCCGCGCGGCGTGGTCGAAACGCGGCGGCTGCCGGGCTCCGGCGCCGGCCCAAGCCCGGACCGGATGTTCATCGGCTCCGAAGGCATCCTGGGTGTGATCTCGGCGGCCTGGATGCGGCTGCAGGCACGCCCCACGTTTCGTGCCGGCGCTTCGGTGCGCTTCTCGAGCTTCTTCGCCGCGGCGCGCGCGGTTCGCGCGGTAGCGCAGGCCGGGCTCTATCCGTCGAACTGCCGTATCCTGGATCCGCAGGAAGCGTACAACACCGGCGCGGCCGACGGCAGCGTTGCCATCATGGTGTTGGCGTTCGAGAGCGGCGATCACCCGGTCGAGCCGTGGATGGCGCGGGCGCTCGAATGCTGCGCCGACCATGGCGGCACCAAGGAGGAGGCCGAGGCGTCGTCGGCGCATCTCGAAGGTGCCGCCGGGCTGTGGCGCAACGCCTTCATCCGGATGCCTTACGCGCGCGAATTCCTCACCCCCGCCGGACTGATCAACGACACCTTCGAGACCGCGATCACCTGGGAGCGGTTCGAGAGCTTCCACGACAGCGTCAAGGCTGCCACCGAGCAGGCGATCCTGGACGCGACCGGAGTCAAGGGCGAAGTCACCTGCCGCTTCACTCATGTTTATCCGGACGGGCCGGCGCCGTATTTCTCGTTTCATGCGCTCGGCCAGCACGGCGCGCTGCTCGAGCAATGGCAGGCGATCAAGGATGCGGCTAGCGATGCGCTGATTGCAGCCGGCGGCACCATCACGCACCATCACGCCGTCGGGCGCGATCACCGCAAATGGTACGACCGCCAGCGCCCGCCGCTGTTCGCCGGCGCGCTGCGCGCGGTCAAGCGCGAGCTCGATCCGGCCGCGATGCTCAATCCGGGAGTGCTGATCGATCCGTAGCACGGCGCTGCGGGGTACCGGGGGCGACCGGCCGCTGGGCGGCAGGGTCGTCGGGCGGCAACACATCAGTCGCGCGGCGGCGCGGCAGATCGACCCGCGCCGCAACGAATTCCGGCGGCCCTTCGGTCAGTCGCGCGACTCGTCGGTCGCGCTCTTCGAGCGGCGCCTCCGGATCGATCAGCGCGTAAATCTGCGATGTCGCCAGTTCGAATGCGCGGTCGGGTGCAATCGGCTGCGAGGGGCGTGCGCCCCGTGCCGCATTGAGGCCGATCTCGATCAACCGGCCGAGCGCTTCGGCCCGCGACACCCGCCACTGCGACGCCCATCGATCGACCGTCGCCAGCGTCGCATCGTCGAGCGTGACCGCATGTGAACTTCCGCCCGCCGTCACAACAGACGGCGCGGTCACAGATGATGAGTCGTTCGTGGGCATCGTTGCCGGCGCGATATCGTCGCTCATGGCTTCAGCACTAAACGATCGAGGGAGGCTCCGAAAGCCGAACTTGCGGCTCGATGGCCGTCTACGTAATCGGCTCAGGCTGGGCGCCAATCGTTACCGCTTTACTAACACCAATAAGCACAATCCTGCAGGGGGCTTAGGCAAATTTTAAGCCGGACCACCTAGGTTATTCTTGTGAGTTGAGTGCTTTGCGAGTTGTGAGTAAGCCATGACAGAGCCCCACCGCCCGAGGGTAAAATACGTGATCGGGCCCGATGGAAGCCCCTTGACGATTGCCGACCTGCCTGCACCCGGCACCAAGCGCTGGGTCATCCGCCGGAAGGCCGAAGTCGTTGCCGCCGTTCGCGGTGGTCTGCTCTCCCTCGAAGAGGCGTGCAGCCGATACACGTTGACGGTGGACGAGTTCCTGTCCTGGCAGTTCTCGATCGACCATCACGGTCTGGCCGGGCTGCGCACCACCCGAATTCAGCAGTATCGCCAGTAAACCAATCGGTTCCCGATTTTGACGATTTAACGAAAGCCGGCCCCGTTTCGGGAAGCCGGCTTTCAGCATTTTCAAGGGTTTTTGCGGTCCGTTAAGATTCGTTAACCATATGGAAACCATCCCATAGGCAAGATTTGCCTAGCCGTGCGGAGAGGCTGATCCGCCGGTCGGTCGCGCCGTGCATCCGAGGGGCTGGTCCTTGCAGAATCTGTTGAGTTTCCTGAAAGGCTTGGGAGCCGCGCGGTTGATGGCGATGATCGCCGTCACGGTTGCATTGCTCGGGTTTTTCGCCTTCGTCATTATGCGTGTGTCGCAGCCGCAGATGACGACGCTTTATACGGACCTCAGCATGGAAGACTCCTCCAGCATCATCAAGGAGCTGGAGCGCCAGGCGATTCCCTACGAGGTGCGCAACGACGGCGCGATTCTGATGGTGCCGCGGGACAAAGTGACGCGGCTGCGGATGAAGCTTGCCGAAGGCGGCCTGCCGAAGGGCGGGGGCGTCGGCTACGAGATCTTCGACAAGTCCGACGCGCTCGGCACCACCAGCTTCGTTCAGAACATCAATCATCTGCGAGCGCTGGAAGGCGAGCTGTCGCGCACCATCCGGGCGATCGACCGGGTGCAGGCGGCGCGAGTGCATCTGGTGCTGCCGGAGCGTCCGCTGTTCGCGCGCGAGGCGCCGGAGCCGTCGGCCTCGATCGTGCTGCGCGTGCGCGGCGCGCTGGAGCCGCAGCAGGTCCGGGCCATCCGACATCTGGTCGCGTCGGCTGTCAACGGTCTGAAGCCGCAGCGGGTGTCGATCGTCGACGAGGCCGGGCAGCTCCTCGCCGACGGCTCCGCCAGCGGCGAGGCCGCAGAAGGCGCCACCAGCGACGAACGCCGTGCCGCGTTCGAAAAGCGGCTGCGTAGCCAGATCGAGGGCATCGTCTCCTCGGTGGTCGGCGCCGGTCGTGCTCGCGTGCAGGTCTCGGCCGATTTCGACTACAACAAGATCACCCAGACCTCCGACAAGTTCGATCCGGAAGGCCGTGTGCTGCGGTCGAGCCAGACCCGTGAAGAGTCGGCCGCGACCTCCGCGGCAGACGGTCAGGTCACCGTGAACAACGAGCTGCCGGGCAACAATCAAGGCCAGACCGCCGGTCCGCGCGACGTCAGCAAGAAGTCCGAAGAGACCAACAATTACGAGATCTCCCGCATCACCAAGACCGAGGTCACCGAGGCCGGCCGCGTCAACCGGCTGTCGGTCGCGGTGCTGGTCGACGGCATCTACACCCCGAACGACAAGGGCGAGCTGGTCTATGCCGAGCGGCCGAAGGAACAGCTCGATCGCATTGCCGCACTGGTGCGCTCGGCGATCGGCTTCGAGCAGAAGCGCGGCGATCAGGTGGAAGTCGTCAATCTGAAGTTTGCCGAAGCGCCGCAGATCGAGAAGCTGCCGGAGCCGGCCGGGCTGCTCGGCATGTTCCAGTTCACCAAGGACGACATCATGAACATGATCCAGCTCGGGGTGATGTTCCTGCTTGGCCTGGTAGTGCTGTTCATGGTGATCCGCCCGCTGGTGAAGCGCATCCTGGCCGCGGAGCCGGGAGCGGAAGCGGCCGGCGGCCTGCCGGCGCTCGCCGACGGCACCGTGCCGCAGATCGGCTCCGACGGTCAGCCGGTCGCACCGGGCATGCCCAACATGATCGACATCGCTCAGGTGCAGGGCCAGGTCCACGCCCAGTCCGTGCACCGGGTCGGTGAACTCGCCGAACGCAATCCCAACGAAACCGCCGCCATTGTCCGTCAATGGCTGGCCGAACCCGCTACCTAATCCGCCATGGCCGACGCCTCCCTCCCAGCAACCAGTCAGGATGACATCGCCACCGTCGTCGCGACGTTGGCGCAGCGGCAGAGCGGCCGGCCGCCGAGCAAGCCGCTCAGCGGACCGAAGCGCGCCGCGATCCTGATGCTGGCGCTCGGCGAGCAGTATGGCGGCAAGATTTGGAGCCTGCTCGACGACGAGGAAGTGCGCGAACTGTCCTCAGTGATGTCGACGCTCGGCACCATCGAACCGGAAACTGTCGAGGACCTGCTGCTCGAATTCGTGTCGCGGATGTCGGCGTCCGGCGCGCTGATGGGCAACTACGACGCCACCGAGCGGCTGCTGCAGAAATATCTGCCGGCCGACCGCGTCTCCGGCATCATGGAAGAAATCCGCGGCCCCGCCGGCCGCAACATGTGGGAGAAGCTCTCCAACGTCTCCGAAGAGGTGCTCGCCAACTATCTGAAGAACGAGTACCCGCAGACCACCGCGGTGGTGCTGTCGAAGCTGAAGCCGGAGCACGCCGCCAAGGTGTTGGCGATCCTGCCGGAGGACATGGCGCTCGACGTCATCAACCGCATGCTGCGGATGGAGGCGGTGCAGAAGGAAGTGATCGAGAGCGTCGAAAAGACGCTGCGTTCCGAATTCATGTCGAACCTGTCGCAGACCCGCCGCCGCGACGCCCACGAAGTGATGGCGGAGATCTTCAATAATTTCGACCGCCAGACCGAGACCCGGTTCATCACCTCGCTGGAAGAGGACAACCGCGAGTCCGCCGAGCGCATCAAGGCGCTGATGTTCACCTTCGACGATCTGGTCAAGCTCGACGCCGGCTCGGCGCAGACGCTGATGCGCAACATCGACAAGGACAAGCTGGCGATCGCGCTGAAGAGCGCCAACGAGGAGGTCCGCGGCTTCTTCCTCGGCAACATGTCGTCGCGCGCCGGCAAGATGCTGCTCGACGACATGGCCGCGCTCGGTCCGGTGCGGCTGCGCGACGTCGACGAGGCGCAGGCGCTGCTCGTCAATCTCGCCAAGGATCTCGCCGCCAAGGGCGAGATCGTGCTGACCAAAAACCGCGCCGACGACGAACTGGTGTACTGATGGCCGCTCCCGCTCAGAAATTCCTGTTCAACGACGATTTCGGGGCGCCGGAAAAGGCTCGCGAAAACACGATTGGCGCCGCCGAGCTGGCCCAGGCGGTCGCCGCCGCCGAGCAGCGCGGTTATCAGAACGGTTTCGCCGCCGGTCAGAACGAGGCCGTGGTCGAGGCGCAGCGGCGCAGCGCGACCGCGCTGGAGCAGGTCGCCCAGGCGATGCACGTCATCGCCAGCGGCATCGGCGGTGTCGAAACCCGGATGGAGACCGAGGCGGTCGAAGTCGCGATCGCGGCGGCGCGAAAGCTGTGCGGCGAGCTGATCGCCGCCGAGCCGCTCGCCGAGATCACCGCGCTGGTGGGAGATTGCTTTCGGCATCTGGTGGCGACGCCGCATCTGGTGGTGCGGATCAACGACGCGCTGTACGAGGCCGCGCGCGAGCGCATCGAATTGCTTGCCAAGCAGAGCGGCTTCGCCGGGCGCCTGGTGCTGCTGGCCGATCCGGAAATTGCCGGTGGCGACTGCAAAATCGAATGGGCCGACGGCGGCGTGGTGCTGGAGCGCGCCACGGTCGAGGCCAAGATCGACGAATTGGTGGGCCGCTACATGGCGACCCGCAACAGCGGCCGATGACAAGAGGATGGTGAGACATGGGCGACAATGACGGCCAGGTGCCGCTTCCCGACCTCAACGGCGCCGATGCGCCGCCGCTGGCCGACGTCGGATATCAGGACGACGAACAGATTTCGCGCGTCGCCGCCGACCTCGAGGCGGTGTTCGACGTCCCGGTACAGGTCTCGGCCGTGCTCGGCCGGTCGAAGATGGACGTTGGCGAGCTGCTCAAGCTCGGGCCCGGCGCGGTGCTGGAGCTTGATCGCCGCGTCGGCGAGGCGATCGACATCTATGTGAACAACCGTCTGGTGGCGCGCGGCGAAGTCGTGCTGGTCGAGGACAAGCTCGGCGTCACCATGACGGAAATCATCAAGGCGGACACCTAAACGCGAAGCGCGCGGAATTCGCGCGGAAGGACATCCAGGAGCAATCCATGCGGCTTCTTATCGTCGGCACCCTGAAGGGCCAGCTCACCACCGCGACCAAGATCGCGATCGACAACGGCGCGTCGGTCACCCACGCCGCCGACAACGAACAGGCGATGCGTGTGCTGCGCGGCGGCAAGGGCGCGGATCTGCTGCTGGTCGATGTCGCGCTCGATATTCGCGATCTGGTGATGCGGCTGGAAGCCGAGCACATCCATGTACCGATCGTCGCCTGCGGCATTGCCTCCGATGCCCGCGCGGCGGTCGCCGCGATCCACGCCGGCGCCAAGGAGTACATCCCGTTACCGCCGGATCCGGAGTTGATCGCTGCGGTGCTGGCTGCGGTGGCCAACGATTCCCGCGAACTGGTGTATCGCGACGATGCGATGGCGAAGGTGGTGAAGCTGGCGCAGCAGATCGCCGCTTCCGACGCCTCGGTGATGATCACCGGCGAGAGCGGCACCGGCAAGGAAGTGCTGGCGCGCTACGTTCACAGCCGCTCCAACCGGGCCAAGAAGCCGTTCATCAGCATCAATTGCGCGGCGATCCCCGAGCATCTGCTCGAATCCGAATTGTTCGGCCACGAGAAGGGCGCCTTCACCGGCGCGGTGGCGCGCCGCATCGGCAAATTCGAGGAAGCCACCGGCGGCACGCTGCTGCTCGACGAAATCTCCGAGATGGACGTGCGGCTGCAATCAAAGCTGCTGCGCGCAATTCAGGAGCGGGTGATCGACCGCGTCGGCGGCAAGAACCCGGTGCCGGTCGACATCCGCATCCTCGCCACCTCCAACCGCAATCTATCCGAAGCGGTGCGTGAAGGTACGTTCCGCGAGGACCTGCTATTCCGGCTCAACGTCGTCAATCTGAAGATTCCGCCGCTGCGCGAGCGGCCGGCCGACATCCTCGAACTGGCGCAGCACTTCGCCAAGAAATACGCCGACGCCAACGGCGTGCCGCTCCGTCCCTTGTCGGCGGAAGCGCGCCGCGTGCTCACCACCAATCGCTGGCCGGGCAATGTCCGCGAACTGGAGAACACCATCCATCGCTCGGTGCTGATGGCGCAGGGCGACGAGATCGGCCCCGAGGCGATCATCACGCCGGACGGCGATCGGCTCGATCAGGCCAAGACGCCGGCAGCGGTGGCGCACGCCACTTTCGCCGCCGAGCAGGTCACCCGCGCGCTGGTCGGCCGCACTGTCGCCGACGTCGAACGCGATCTGATTCTCGAGACGCTGAAGCACTGCCTCGGCAACCGCACCCACGCTGCCAATATCCTCGGCATCTCGATCCGCACGTTGCGCAACAAGCTCAATGAATACGCCGACGGCGGCCTGCCGATCCCGCCCGCGGGCGGCGGCGAGCCACGCGCCTTCGTGCAGACGGCTTGAGCGCCGCGTAGCGTCGTTTCTCGCCCTGAAGAGAGTCTTCCGGTCCCCTCTGGAAAGGTCTCTCCTCCGCCCTTCCTCCTGAAAGGAGGTGGGGCGGAGCGGGCAACTTCATACCCCGTCATTCCGGGCTCGCGCTGCGCGCCCCCGGAATGACGAAAGCGAGCCTCAGGAATATTTCGGTGCGTCGGGATTACGGAAGATGCGGATCGGATCGCCCGGGGTCAGCTTAGGCGCGGTCAGCATCGTGTAGGCGTACAGCGCCAGATAGGCGCAAGCGATCGCGCCGATGCCGTAGAACAGCCAGATCGCCACACGCCGCATCTCGTTCATCCTCCGCTTCGCGGAAGATGGCGATCTCGTCGCCGGAGTCAAATCGAGTCAGTCGCGAAAATCGAGCCGCCGTAGAATGACCCCCGGAGGGCGACCTTCCAGCTCGGCGTTGGCGAATTTGCGCTCGGCGCAGCTCTCGATGCTGGCGCGCAGCCGCATGAACTGCTGCTCGCGCTGCGCCGGCGGAGTTCTTTTCGCACCGTCGAGAAAGTCCATCGCGTCCGAACTGATCGCGCAGGGCACTTCGGTCAGATCGCTGATCATCGAAAACAGCACCACTGACCGGTCCTCGTCATAACCGCGAAAATCGCCGCTGGTGAAGCTCATGCTGAATCATCCTCGTGTTGCGGCGGACCGCGCGGGTCAGGGCTGGTTGGTGGTGCGGTCGGCGTGCCGTGCGTCGCGCAACGCGTCGGGTGCGATCGTGATCATTTCCACCGACGACTGACGCGGCGGCGCGCAGGGCACCGTGATCATCGTCGCGACGCGGCGGAATACCGGGAATGACAGGCCCTCGATCATCTCTTCGTCGGTGACGACGTCATAAGCGCCCGCCGGCAGTTCGCGGTCGATGCCGCGCAGTCGAAACGGATGAGCGAAGACGATTGTTTCGCGGCGCGTTCGTGTGGTCATGGACGCCTCCTTTGGGACACTGCGTCCGATCGCCGGCAGCGCTGCCGCTTGGTCCGACGAACGCCGGTCATGCTGCGCCTTTTCCCCCGCGATAGCCATCGAATTCGTCGCCGTTGCGTCCGCTGGGGCGCGAGCCGCTTGTATTTTGGCGTCCGATCGCCAATTAAGGGAAGCAGCCGGCGATCAGTTCCGATCAAGCCCACGGCGCGATGGCGGAGAAGCCGAACCCATGAAGCTCCGCGTCGGCTACGAGATGATTTACGACTTTCCGCAACCGACGCCGATGATCGTGGTGCTCGGGACTCATTTCAGCCGAGCCTCAGACGTCATCGTTCCGGACTTTCTGACCGTCGATCCGGCCGTGCAGGTCACACCCTATCGCGACATGTTCGGCAATTGGTGCAGCCGCATGGTGGCGCCCGCTGGGCGAATGCGGCTCGCCGCCGACGGCATCGTGCGCGACAGCGGCGTGCCGGATCCGGTGGTGCCGTCGGCGCGTCAGCATGCGATCGAAGATCTGCCGGCCGAGACCATCGTGTATCTGCTCGGCAGCCGCTATTGCGAGACCGACCTGTTGTCCGATACCGCGTGGAAGATGTTCGAAACGACGACGCCCGGCTGGCCGCGGGTTCAGGCGATTTGCGATTTCGTGCACAATCACATCAAGTTCGATTATCAGCACGCGCGCGCGACCCGCACCGCGCACGAAGCCTTCGACGAGGGCCGCGGCGTGTGCCGCGACTACGCCCATCTGGCGATCGCGCTGTGCCGCTGTATGAATATTCCGGCGCGCTACTGCACCGGCTATCTCGGCGATGTCGGCACCCCGAAGCCGTGGGCGGCCGGCGACTTTGCCGGCTGGTTCGAGGCCTTCATCGGCGGTCACTGGTACACGTTCGATCCGCGCAACAACGTGCCGCGGCTCGGCCGGGTGTTGATCGCGCAGGGCCGCGATGCCGCCGACGTGCCGATCACGCAGACCTTCGGTCCCAACACCCTGGTGAGCTTCAAGGTCTGGACCGACGAAATCGACGAGACGGCCGCTGCCGGCGTGCACTGATCGCAGGGCGAGCCGGAGCTGCGGGTCTGAATTTCTGAAGCGTTTTCCTGACGCGAATCGGTTTCCACTTCGCTCGAAAACGATCTAGCTTGCCGGCATCGAATCGCCGCGGGTTCGCCCGCCGCGTGGACCGCCCGCGAGATCCCATGACCACCTTCACCCCTGTTCAGGACGAGGCTTTGAAAGCCGTCGGCGCCTGGCTCAAGGCCAAGCCCGGGCGCAACGGCACGCCGCTGGTGTTTCGGTTGTTCGGCTATGCCGGCACCGGCAAGACTACGCTGGCGCGCGAGATCGCCGAAGGCGTGTCGGGCGAGGTGAAGTTTGCCGCGTTCACCGGCAAGGCGGCGCTGGTGATGCGCAACAAGGGCTGCGACGACGCCTCCACCATCCATTCGCTGATCTATCGCACCAAGGAGAGCGGCGTCGAACAGCCGAGCTTCGAGCTGTGGGACGACGCGCCGGCCTCCAAGGCCAAGCTGATCGTGATCGACGAATGCTCGATGGTCGACGAGGAACTGGGCCGCGACCTGATGTCGTTCGACTGTCCGCTGTTGGTGCTCGGCGACCCGGCGCAACTGCCGCCGATACAGGGCGGCGGCTTCTTCACCAATGCCGAGCCCGACGTGATGCTGACCGAGGTGCATCGTCAGGCACAGGACGATCCGATCGTACGGCTGTCGATGGACGTGCGCGAGGGCAGGGGACTCGAGCGCGGGCGCTATGGCGAAACCGAGGTGGTGAGCCGCGATCAGCTCGATCCGCAGCGGGTGATGGATGCCGACCAAGTGCTGGTCGGCCGCAACAATACGCGCCGCGCCTACAACGCCCGTTTCCGCCAGCGGCTGAATATCGAAGACCCGTTTCCGGTCGGCGGTGACAAGCTGGTCTGCCTGCGCAACAACCGCAAGAAGGCGCTGTTCAACGGCGGGCTGTGGCGGGTGAAGTCGCGCTCGCCGATCAAGACCAAGATCATCACCCTACGGGTGACGCCCGACGAGGATTTCGGCGGCCGGCTGACCAAAGTGTCGGTGCGCAACGAGTGCTTTGCCGGCGGCATCGAAGATATCTCGTGGGATCAGCGCAAGCCCTATGACGAGTTCGATTACGGCTACGTACTCACCGTGCACAAGTCCCAGGGCTCGCAATGGGACGACGTTGTGCTGTTCGACGAGAGCTTCGCGTTCCAGGACTCGCGCGCCCGCTGGCTCTACACCGGCATCACAAGGGCTGCGAAGCGGCTGAGCGTAGTGGTGTGAGCCGAAGGTAGGCGGCTTCAGCGCGCGCTGCAGGTTGCCGAGGTGATCTGCGGCTTCTCACAGATCGCGAGGCCAAATGATGTCATGAAGGTGTAGTCCCGCTTGCCAGGCTTGAGGCGATGGGCGACCTTGATCTGACAGCCGCCCCCGACGACCTTTAGGTCGATCATCATGAGGTTATTAGGGTATTCACGGATCGCCCGCAAGCTGCGACGGCCGGCGACGCGCAGCGAGGCCGATCCGCCGTCGACCTCGGTGCGATGTCGCCCGAGCTTTACCGCGTAGTTGGTGTTCTCGACGTTGCCGGTCACCGCCAGATCGGCCGTACGGTCTGGCCGCAGCGTGCCGGAGCCTTCGATGTGGATCGGATAGTTCCGGATGTAGGGGCGGCTGCAATTGGCGATTCCGTCAACGACGAATTTGGCCAGCACCTGGGCTTCCGCGGAGGCGTTGAGCAGCGAAAAGGCGGCGAGAGTGGCTGGAAGGAGCTTAATGAACATACGTTGCCTTTCTCGGTCGAATATGTTTCCTCAAGTGGCCTCTGTGCGAAGACTTGTAGGTGGCTACTCGCAATAACTCTGTCCGCTGACGACAAAACAGTTTCGTCGGGGCGTCGGGGCGCGGCGTGTCACGGGCTTGGACGGTCGGTTTGAGGCCGCCTTTGTCTGGATGCAAACTGAGCGGCGTTCGCTCTCGACACCGGCGAGAGCGCCTGCCGTTGCGGTGTCGGTCTGTAAGCGCGATCCTGTCTGCTTGTTGAACCTCTCTAACGCCTTCTGGGTCGCGCTTGTCCAGGTCCCGCTGGGAGCACTGGCGAAGCATCCGAGCCGCTTTAACTCTTTCTGGATCCTATTTGTCAGCTCTCGATCGTCACCGGTGTCCGTACCGGTCTCCGATGTCGGCCCTGATGCAGAAGGCTGAGGTAGGGCGGCGATCCTGTCTGCTATGTCCAGTTTGTCGGAGATCGCGGTTGACGCTGGCTTCGGCGGAGCGGCCGCAATGCTCGGCGTCGCCGGCCCGGCCGCTCTATCGTTGGTTGCGGGTGGCGGCGTTGCGGGGAGCGCCGTCGGCGGTTGCGGCGTCTCCCGTCCCAGCGACGCTGCGTTCGGAGTGGCGAGCTGTACCAAGTTTTGCGCCGCAGCGCGGTTCGGCTCGGGCTGCTGCTGCGCCAAGTCGAGCTTGTTGACATGACCGCGGGCGAGCAGCGCGTAATAACCGTCCGGATACTGGCTGAGGAAGGCTTGATAGCCCTCCTTGGTATTGAGCTGTACGGCTAATTCGTAGTCTCGCCGGATGTCGAGTTGCGGTCGCCGTTCTGGCGTGGCGATGGTCTTTTGCGGCACCAGCGGCAGGTCGTCACCTCCAAGTGATCCGTACAGATAGGGTTCCTGCTTGTTTTGCGTTGCCTTCAGCACGTCGTCGCGGACGTAGCCGAAGGCGCGACGTAGATCGAGGCCGGGCCGCGGCAGATGCTTGAGAATCGCGGAGGTGAACGGGCTGTGCGCGCCATCTCCGTCTGCGGCGGTTGATCCGGCCTTCGCCGCGTAAGCGATCAACGTGTTGGTGCTGGTCGGTTCGACCTTGGCGAGGCCGCGTCCGACCGCGCGCGTAGCCATCGTACGCTTCATCGTCTTGGCCAACGGGTTGTCCCGGCAGGCGTCGAGGACCACCAGATGCAAGCGCTTGGCCGGCTCGATCATAGAGAGCACGCGGTCGAGCGAGAACGCTTCGTCAAAAACGTCGAGGTCCCGCTCAAGCGCCGCATCGACAGGAACGAGATAGTTAGTACCGTCGATCTCGATGCCGTGCCCCGCGTAATACACAACTGCGACGTCTGCGTGCTGGACTGAATCGGAGAATCGACGCAGCGCTCGGCGGGTTTCGGTGATGTTGAGGTTGTAGTAGGCGTCGACCCTGTCGAATCCCGATTCAACCAACATTTTGGCGATAGCCATCGCATCGTTCTTCGGATTGGCGAGTTGCACTACGTTTGCGTAGCTGGAATTGCCGATCACCAGTGCGATCCGTGAGTCGGCGGCGTCGGCGCGGTGCATCCAGCCGATAGTGACAAATGTCAGCAGGCAGGCGATCGCGCGCGTCATCATTTTGCTAACCCCAATCGAGCCGACGGAGCTTGAGGAGCCAAATTGCTAGGCGAAATATCGATCATCACGATCGCCACTAGAATGGGGGAGCATCAGGATCGGACCTGAACGCAATTCAATATTGATAATTGAATGCAACTATCGCGGGAAGTGGGCTGTTTGTCCAGTCCCGCGGTGGGGGCGCGAAGCGCCTTGTTACTCCGCCTTCCGCGCCAGGAAGGTCATCCGCCACGGATTGTGGCCGATGTTCTGCTCCGCGCGGCGGGCGGTGAAGCCGGCGGTGGTGAGCTTGGCCAGGGTCTCGGCCTCGCTGTAGCGCTGCAAGCCGATCTTGGTTCGCAGTTCGCGATAATCGGATAACGCGGTCCTCGCCAGCCCCCACAGCGCATCCTTCAGGAAGCCGTGACGGCGCGCCATCAGCAGGAGCGCCAGCACGTCACGCGGCATCCCGACCTCGGGGCGGAGAATATCGCCGAGCACGAGGCTGCCGGGCGGCGACAGCAGACGCCGGATCACCGCGAACGCCTGGTCGAGTTCGGCCGGCGTCATGTATTGTGCCACCGAATTCATCACCACCAGGTCGACCGAGCTGTCCGGCATGGTGCGCAGATCGTCGAGCGATCGCACCCGGATCTTGGTGTCGAGTGCGTAGCGGGCGATCAGCCGGCCGCGCACGCCGGGAGCGGGCTCGGCCAGGATCAGCTTGCCGCATGCCTCCGCGACGCTGGGCGCCGACAGCGCTTCGCCGCAGGAATAGTCGAGCACTACTGCGCCGGGGGAGGGGATGTAGCCGATGATATCGCGGGCAATCTCGGCAAAATGCACGTCGCGATGGCGCTTGCTGACATAGATCGTGTGGGTGGAGTCGTAATAGTCGATCCAGTCGTCCATCCCGTGACCTCGAAACCCGCCGAAACCAGGCCGAACGCGGCCAATCCGAGGCCGATCGGTGCAGCGCCGCGGCTCCCGCATAGCTGTTCCATCCTTGGAACGCCACCGCACGCCGCGCGTTGTCGAGGGGTCTAACGTGTTTCGCGGGAAACACCAATGCACTGCCGCGATGTCCGCCACGATCCTTCCGGGAGCGGCTTTGGATCGCTGGACCTTCGCGGGCGTCCCGCAGCCTGACAGCCGCTCATCCCTCGCCCTCGGGCGCCTCACAACAGGATCGTCATCGTGACCAAAGCCAAATCCGCCTCCGTCGCCCCTGAACTCGACACTCCGACCGATCTGCCGCATCAGGCGGTGGACAAGATCTCGACCGCGCTGAACGGCCTGCTGGCCGATTCCTTCGCGCTGTATCTGAAGACCAAGAACTTCCATTGGCACATCAGCGGCCGTCACTTCCGCGACTATCATCTGCTGCTCGACGAGCAGTCGGCGCAGATCCTGGCTACCACTGACGAGCTCGCAGAGCGCGTCCGCAAGGTCGGCGGAACCACGCTGCGGTCGATCAGTCACATTGGGAAGTTGCAGACCATTCAGGACAACAACGACGACTACGTGCCGCCGCGCGAGATGCTGCGCGAACTGATGAACGACAACAAGAAGGTCGCCGCCGCGATGCGCAAGGCGCACGAGATCGTCGACGAGTGCAAGGACGCCGCCAGCGCCGGCCTGCTGGAAAACTACATCGACGAAACCGAAAAGCGTACTTGGTTCCTGTTCGAAGCCACCCGCCAGGAAGGCGCAAACGAGGCTTAACGGAGAGGCTTGAGACAAGCCTTTTTGAGAAAAGAACTTGCTCTACGCACTGCGACCCCCTCTCCCCGCCCTTCGCGGGGAGAGGGGGTCGCGCGTATGGGATGAGCAGCGCAAAGCTACTTCGCCCACAGCCTCAGCAGCGGCCCATCCGCACCGAACACCGGATCGGTTGTAGGAAGCGGGACCAGCGGAATCGTCTGCAGCGCTTTGCGATAATGGTGTGGAGTCGGCCTCGTCACTTGCATCGTCGGGCCCGGCGGGTAGGCGCCGACGATTGAAAAGTCGTGGCTGGCGAACAGGCATTTGTGGCCGGTGCCGGCCGGCAGCACGGCGACGTCGCCGGGTGTCAGTTCGATCGCCTCGCCCTGTTCGCCGCCGAACAGCACGAGCGCCCGACCGCGCGCGACACCGAGCGCCTCGTGGACGGTCGCGTGATAGTGATGATAATCGTAGATGCCGTTGCGCCAGCGGTCGCCCCAGCCATTGCCTTCGAACAGATCCTCGATCGCCTGTTCCGGATTGCCGCCCGCGATGTCCACGGCACGCTTGTACAGCAGCAGCGGCATTGGGTTGTTCGGGATCAGTCCATCGTCGTCAAAGCGATGAAGCCGTGGCTTGATCTGGTCGCGGGCGAGCGACATGAGGTCTCCGGCGTGGGATTTGATGACGCCGGGATAACGCCACGCCGCCGACGTGGTTCCTTTTGGTTCCGCGTTCGGCAGGTCGAACACCAGGCGGCGCGCCAGTGGCTCACGGCACCCGTCCTTCCGGGACGAGCGCAGCGGCGAATCCGGAAGCCCGAGGTGATCGTTTGCGCGAGATGCCGGGGCGCGAGCTTGCGCTCGCGACCCGGAATGACACCTCGAACGATGTGGAAGCCGGCTTACGCCGCAGCCTTCTTCGCGCGCATCAGGTCGGTGAAGCGGCGGAACAGGTAGTGCGAGTCCTGCGGGCCTGGGGAGGCCTCGGGGTGGTACTGCACCGAGAACACCGGCTTGTCGGCCAGCGCGATGCCGCAGTTGGAGTCGTCGAACAGCGAGACGTGGGTCTGCTGGACGTTGGCCGGCAGAGTCGATTTGTCGACCGCGAAGCCGTGGTTCATTGAGGTGATCTCGACCTTGCCGGTGGTGAGATCCTTGACCGGATGATTGGCGCCGTGGTGGCCCTGATGCATCTTCACCGTCTTGCCGCCGAGCGCGAGGCCGAGCATCTGGTGGCCGAGGCAGATGCCGAAGGTCGGCACGCCGGTGTCGATCACCTTCTGGATCACCGGCACCGCGTATTTGCCGGTCGCGGCCGGATCGCCCGGGCCGTTGGACAGGAACACGCCGTCAGGCTTCATCGCCAGGATGTCCTCGGCCGAGGTGGTGGCGGGCACCACGGTGACCTTGCAGCCTTCCCCGGCGAGCAGCCGCAGGATGTTGCGCTTGATGCCGTAGTCGATCGCGACGACGTTGAACTCAGGGCTCTCCTGGCGGCCGAAGCTCTCGCCCCACGCCCACGGCGTCTCGTCCCAGGTGAAGCGCTGACCCGAGGTGACCATCGGCACCAGGTCCATGCCTTCCAGGCCGGGCCACTCGCGGGCCTCTTCCTTCAGCGCATGCAGGTCGAACTCGCCGCTCGGCGAATGCGCGATCACCGCATTGGGCATGCCCTTGCTGCGGATCAGCGCGGTCAGCGCGCGGGTGTCGATGCCCGACAGGCCGATGATGCCGCGAGCCTTCAGCCAGGCGTCGAGGTGCTTCGACGAGCGGTAGTTGGACGGGTCGGTGATGGCGCTGCGCAGGATCACGCCGCGCGCGCCCGGCGTCGCCGCCATGTTCACCGTCTCGATATCCTCGTCGTTGGTGCCGACGTTGCCGATATGCGGGAAGGTGAAGGTGATGAGCTGCCCGGCGTAGGACGGATCGGTGAGGATCTCCTCATAGCCGGTCATCGCGGTGTTGAAGCAGACCTCGCCGACGGCGTGGCCCTCTGCGCCGAGGCCGAAGCCCTCGAACACGGTGCCATCGGCGAGCACGAGCAGCGCGGTCGGCTTGTGGTCCGGCCAGGCGGGATGGGATGCTGAATTGGTCATGAGCGCACTACATAGTCGCGGGCGTTGCCGACGTCAAAGCGGCAAACCCCTCCCATTGTTCGCTTTTGGACGAGATTTGACAGGGAATTTGGCTGTCCTAGGCTTGGGACCCGGCGCTGGGGCAGAATCGTGCGTGGGGAGAGGTTGCATGGACACATCATTGCCGGTGGTGCTGGTGCCCGGTTTGGCGGGCTCGCCGCGGATTTACGCCCCGATCCTGCCGGCGCTGTGGGCGTGCGGCTCGCCGGTGGTGGTCGCCAACCATATCCGCGACGACAGCATGGCGGCGATCGCCCGGCGGATTCTGGCCGAGGCGCCGTCCCGCTTCGCGCTCGCCGGGCACTCGATGGGCGGCTACATCGCGTTCGAGATCATGCGTCAGGCGCCCGACCGGGTCGCCAAGCTCGCGTTGATCAACACCCAGGCGCGGCCCGACAGTCCGGAGGCCTCCGAGCGCCGCACCCGGCAGATCGGCGAGGCGGAAGCCGGCCGGCTGCACGCGGTTCTGGACGAGCTGTACCCCGGCTTCGTTC
This sequence comes from Rhodopseudomonas parapalustris, assembly GCF_053772255.1. NCBI lineage: Bacteria > Pseudomonadati > Pseudomonadota > Alphaproteobacteria > Hyphomicrobiales > Nitrobacteraceae > Rhodopseudomonas > Rhodopseudomonas parapalustris. The sequence goes on from NZ_JAMKBZ010000026.1 coordinate 48,090, forward strand.
ATCCGTCGCGCCGTGAAGACGTCGCGCTGCGGACCATCGTGCACGACATGGGCGATGACGTTGGCGTCGCTGGCTTCGTCCGCCAGCAGCGCGCCATCATCACCCGTGCCGATTCCAGGCCCGCCCTGGGCACGATCCGCTGCCCGACCCTGGTGATCTCCGGCGACAGCGACGCCACCATCCCGAACAGCCTGTCGCTCGAGATGGCGGACGGGATCAAAGGCGCCAAGCTGGTGATCGTGACCGATTGCGGGCACCTGCCGCAGATCGAGCAGCCCGCCGCCACAGCCGCGGCGCTGGCGGATTGGCTGCGGAACTAGAGTTGTTTCAGGCCGCCGAACCGCCTACATCAGGCGCGAAAACCGTCTCCTCGTCATTGCGAGGAGCGCAGCGACGAAGCAATCCAGAGTCCGCATGCGGAGCGCTGGATTGCTTCGCTTCGCTCGCAATGACGGTCCCGACGAAGATGCCAAGGAGCCCGACATGCTGCGCGACGACATCAACACCGCCGTGAAAGAGGCGATGAAGGCCAAGGACGAGCGCAAGCTGTCGACGCTGCGGATGGTGAACTCGACCATCAAGAACGCCGACATCGAAGCGCGGGGCCAAGGCAAGCCGCCGCTCTCCGATGGCGATCTGCTCAGCCTGCTGCAGAAGATGATCAAGCAGCGTCAGGAATCGGTCGCGCTGTACGATCAGGGCGGCCGCGCCGAGCTCGCCGACCAGGAGCGCGCCGAGATCGCGGTGATCCAGGCTTACTTGCCGCAGCAGATGTCCGATGACGAGGTCAAGGCCGCGATCGCCGCCACCATCACCGAGACCGGTGCCGCCGGCATCAAGGACATGGGCAAGGTGATCGGCGCGCTGAAGGCGAAGTATGCCGGCCAGATGGATTTCGGCAAGGCCAGCGGCATGGTCAAGGCGGCGCTGACGGGTTAGTTCGTCCTCGAGACGTGGCTGCGTCGCTAATCCCAAGCACGTCATTCCGAGGCGCGAGGGCAGCTCGCGAACCGGAATCTTGCAATTGCTACGCGCGGCGTACGCTGCGGATGAGCTCTTCGGGGTTCCGGGATCGCCGCCGCGCGGCGCCCCGGAATGACGGTGCATGAGGCTGAAAGGCCGCAATGACGGAGTCACTGCCTCCGCATTCTCGTCAATGTCCCATCGCCGGCTTCGCGCTGCGGTCGACGCTGCGCAGGGACAAAGCGAGCGGGATCATCAGCAGGGCGATGGCGGCGAGGGCGACGAACACGTCGATATAGGCCAGATACGACGCCTGGGCGCTGACGATCTCGCCGATCATCGCCATTGCGGTGCCGGCGGTGTTGCCGGTCGCGTTCTGGCTCTTCAGATAGGCTTCGAGTTGGGCCAGCGTGCTGTGGAAGAACGGATTCCACGAGCCGATATTCTCCACCAGCCGGCTCTGGTGAAATTGTTCGCGCTGCGCCAGCACGGTCTGGCTGATCGAGACGCCGATCGAGCCGCCGAAATTGCGGGCGAGGTTGATCAGCGCAGAAGCCTGGTCGGTCTTCGATGCCGGAATGCCGTCGTAGGAGGCGGTGGTGATCGGAATGAAGATCAGCGGCAGGCCGATGCCGAGATACATCCGCGACCACGCGAAATACGAAAAATCGGCGCCCGGCGAGAGCCATGTCAGGTCGATCATCGCACCGGCGCAGACCGCTGCGCCGATCGCGATCAGCCAGCGCGGCTGCACCTTGCCGAGCCGCCCGACGATTAGCATCATTACCATCGTCACCAGGCCGCCCGGCGAGATCACCAGGCCGGCCAGCGTCGCGGTGTAGCCGTACAGCGCCTGCAGCAGTTGCGGCAGGATCTGCGTGGTCGCGATCAGCAGTGCGCCGGTCGCCAGCATGATGATGAAGCAGCTCCCGAACTGCCGACCGGTCAGCATCTTGATGTCGATCAGCGGCGTCCTGCGGGTCATCTCCCACGGCACGAACAGCAGCAGCGATAAAACCGATACCACCGCGAACGTGACGATGAAGCTGGACGAGAACCAGTCTTCGACCTGGCCGCGGTCGAGCACGACTTCGAGCGAGCCGAGGAACGTCGCCACCAGCAGGAAGCCGATCACGTCGAAATTCGGTCCCTTGGCCCACAATTTGGCGCGCGCCTTCTTCTGCGCCTCCGAGGCCGGAATGATCAGATAGATCAGCACGAGCGACACCAGTCCGACCGGCACGTTGATCAGGAAGCACCAGTGCCACGACAGGTTGTCGCTGAGCCAGCCGCCCAGCGTCGGCCCGACCACCGGAGCCACCACCACCGCGATTCCGTACAGCGCGAAGCCCTGGCTACGTTTGGACGGTGGAAACGCCGCGGCGAGGATCGATTGCGCCACCGGGGTCATGCCGCCGCCGGCGAGACCCTGCAGCAGGCGGAACAGCAGCAGCGAGTTCAGACTCCACGCCATGCCGCACAGGAACGACGACAGCGTGAACAGCGCGATGCAGACGATGAAGAAGTTCTTGCGGCCGAACATCTCGGCGATCCAGCCGGATGCGCACAGCACGATCGAATTCGCCACCAAATAGGTGGTGACCACCCACGACGCCTGATCGTTCGACACCGCGAGGCCGCCGGCGATGTAGCGCAGCGCGACGTTGGCGATGGTGGTGTCGAGCACCTCCATGAAGGTTGCGACCGACACCAGAACCGCAATCCCCCAGGGGGAACTGCCGTATTCGCCTACGGCTTCGGCATCCGCCATCGCTGTGTACTCAAGGTTTGACGGTAACGCTCACCTCGACCGACATGCCGGGACCGAGCTCGACGTCGGGGCGTTGATCGAAGGTGATCTTGACCGGCACGCGCTGCACCACCTTCACCCAGTTGCCGGTGGCGTTCTCCGCCGGTAACAGGCTGAAAGCGGTGCCGCTGCCGGCCTGGATGCTGCCGACATGGCCCTTGAAAGTGTGGCCATAGGCATCGACGGCGATCTCGACCGGCTGACCGGGCTTCATGTGTTGGAGCTGGGTTTCCTTGAAGTTGGCCGTCACCCAGACGTCGAGCGGCACCAGCACCATGATCGACTGGCCGGACGAGGCCAGCGCACCGACAGCGCCGGTCAGTTTGGCGATCCGGCCGGCTGTCGGCGCGTGCAGTTCGGTGCGCTGCAGATTGATGTCGGCGGTTTCCTTCTGCGCCTGCGCGGCCCGGAGCTGGGCCTGCGCGGATTCCCGCTGCGCGCGCAGCACGTCGATCTGGCGTTCCGCCGCCACCTGCGCGGCCTCTGCGGCGTCGAGCGCGGCTTTCTTCGACGTGAAATCGGACTGCGCCTGCTGGGCCCGTTGCAGGGTGCCGGCGCCTTTGTCGACCAGATCCTGATAGCGCTGGTTCTCCTCGCCGGAGAACTTCAGTGCCGCCTGAGCCTCGGTGACCTGTTTGGCCGCCGCGTCGATCTGCGCCTTCTGGGCTGCGATCTGCGCGGTGAAATTGTCGATCGACGCCTGCGCCTGTTGGATCTGCGCCGCCGCCTGATCGACCGAGGCCTGATAGTCGCGCGGATCGATCTTGGCCAGGAGCTGACCCGCTTTGACGACCTCGTTGTCGGTGACGGCGACCTGCGTGATGGCGCCGGTGACCTGCGGGCTGATCAGCACCGAGCGGGTGTCGATGAAGGCGTCGTCGGTGGTTTCGAAGTTGCGGGCGTACAGCCACCACGCAATTCCGCCGCCGATCGCCGCGACGATCAGCACCGCGACCGCAATCGCGGCGGTCGGATGCCGGCCGATCAGCGCCTTCACGCCGCCCGGCCGGCTGCCCTGCTGATCGTCATCTTGATCCCGGAGCTGCTCGCCGGGAGGCTCGGTGACCGCAGAACGAGCATGGGGGGATGAGGGCGAGGGCTGAGGATCGGCGAGATCGGAGCCTGCGAGGGCGGGGCTGTCGAGGGTATTCATCGCAAAACGCTCTTGCGCGCGGCATCGCCACGCCACGACCGGCCAACACCGCAGCGCACAACAAAGTTCCATTGCGAAACTGCAGATGAGGTCCGCCCGGAACGACCTGCCCGCGATTCGATGGTCGAAGCGGCGGATTGTTTCGGCGACGACGCGCGCGGTTACTTGATCACGGGGGTGTGAAGGTGCGGGCGCCCGGTGGACGCGAGCCGGCCGGCCTCGTTGCCGGAGCCGGAAAATCGCTGGAAAGGGGCGGGTAAGTTGTCCGTTTCGTCCCTATTGCGCTGCGAATTAGTTGTGCGATGCAGTGAGGAACTAATTATCACGTCAATTTGGTAGTCGTTGTCTGCGTGCGAAGTGATTGACGGTCGCAAAAGTGCGGTTCTTAATACGTGCAACTAACAACGTTCGGTGCCCACGAGCCAGGGAAGAGCGACCATGTCGATCTCCGGTAAGGTTGATCCCGTGGTGCGGCGAATTACGATCGCCGACATTGCGGAAGCGTTCGGACAAGGGCTGCGCGATTTTCAGGCCGCGCCGCTTTATGGCCTTGCCTTCGGTGCGTTCTATGCCGTGGGCGGACTCCTGATCCTCGCCTGTCTCACCGCCTTCCATATGGTGTATCTGGCCTATCCGCTCGCCGCCGGCTTCGCGCTGATCGGACCATTCGTGGCGCTCGGGCTGTATGAAGTCAGCCGGCAGCGCGAAACCGGGACGCGGCCGTCCTGGCTGCAGATCATCGGGCTGATGCGCAGCCGGAGCGAGCTCGGCTGGATGGCGTTCGTCACCCTGTTTCTGTTCGTGATCTGGATGTATCAGGTCCGGCTGCTGATCGCGCTGTTCCTCGGCGTCGGCGCCTCGTTCGGCAGCCTGCAGGAGTTCATCTCGGCAGTGCTCACCACCAATGAAGGGCTGGTGTTCCTCGCGGTCGGCAATTGCGTCGGGGCAGGCCTCGCTTTGGTGCTGTTCTCGCTGACGGTGGTGTCGTTCCCGCTGCTGCTCGATCGTGACGTCGATTTCGTCACCGCGATGGTCACCAGCGTGCGCGCGGTGGTGGCCAGCCCGTTGCCGATGATCGGCTGGGCCGCGACCATCGTGCTGCTGCTCGCGGTGTCGGCATTGCCGTATTTCCTCGGCCTCGTCGTGACGCTGCCGGTGCTCGGCCATGCCACCTGGCACCTCTATCGCAAGATCGTCGCGCCGGTCGCGGCCGAGCTGCCCGACACCGCCGAGACCGAGGCGAGCAGCAACGTCGTGGCGATGCATAAGCGCGCCGCGGTAGGGTGACGCCCTGCTAGAGACGGTTGATGGCCGGGACAAGCCCCGGCCATGACGTCTCCGTGAGCAACCTAAGCTGTTTCCGGACAAGCTCTACCGCAGGCAATGTGAGCCGGTTGCGGCTTACACATGAGCGACTTCCGCCGCCGCGTGCGACGGAGGAGCAAACGGCAGCGGATGGCCGGTCTCCAGAATGCTCTTCAGGCTCGCCAGCACCATTGGCCAGCCGAAGCTGATGCTCGGCAGCGTCGCGCTGCGTTCGGCAAAGTTCTCGTGCGTGACCGTGAGTTTGACCAGCTCGCCCTGCGGTTCGATCACGTAGGTGACACGCGACGGCTTCTCCTGCCGCATTGCTGGATCCCACACCGAGACCCAATCATACGCCAGCCGCCGCGGCGGATCTGACTCGACGATGGTGCAGCGGTTCTTGATCTCGCCGTCGCGCTCCATCGTCATCGCAGATCCCACGGTCCAATCCGAGCGCAGCGTACAGTCCATCCAGTAGCGGCTGGTGAAGTCTGCATCGGTCAAGGCGTGCCACAGCTTCTCCGGCGTGGTGCGAATATAGGTGACGTAGGCGAATTCCGGCTTACTCATCGCGCGTCTCCAGTTTGCGTTTCAGGTCGCTGAGGGCGGCGAGCCGGCCGCGCTCGAATTTCCTGATCCAGCGTTCGCCGATTTCATGGATCGGCATCGGGTTCAGGTAGTGGAGCTTCTCGCGACCGTGTTTGACCGTGGCGACCAGATTGGCCGCTTCGAGAATCGCAAGATGCTTGGTCACGGCCTGTCGCGTCATTGCCAGACCGTCGCAGAGATCGCTCAGCGTCTGCCCGTTGCGGGCGTGGAGCCGGTCCAAAAGGGCGCGCCGCGAACCATCTGCCAGCGCTTTGAAGACCTCATCCATGGCGGCGATAATAGGCAACCAAAAGGTTGCGTGTCAAGCGCGCCGAGCAGCGCGGCTTTTCGCCGGTCGCCGCGCCGGAACCGGACTGCTAGGGTGGCTCCGGAATCTCTGTCTGGTTTGGAATGTGATGTCCCTTGAAACGTACCTGACCTATGTCGGCGCCTGCCTCGTGCTGGCATTGCTCCCCGGGCCGGTAGTGACACTGGTGATCGCCAACGGCCTGCGACACGGCACGCGCGCGGCGCTGCTCAACATCGCTGGCGCGCAGCTCGGGCTCGGCCTGGTGATCGGGCTGGTGGCCGCGGGGTTGACCACGCTGATGGCGACGATGGGCTATTGGTTCGACTGGGTGCGGTTTCTCGGCGCCGCCTATCTGGTCTGGCTCGGCATCGGCCTGATCCGCCGGCCGATCGAGGGCCTGTCGACCGATCAGCCGCCGCCCCCGCCGCGCGGCGGGTTCTTCCTGCAGGGTTTCTTCGTGCTACTGGCGAATCCGAAAGTGATGGTGTTCTTCGGCGCGTTCATTCCGCAGTTTGTCGACATGCAGCGCGAGACGGTGCCGCAGGTGGCGCTGCTCGGCATCACCTTCATGGTGGTCGCGGCGATGACGGATGCGATCTACGCGCTGCTGGCCGGCCGCGCCCGCACGATGTTCGCGGCGCACCGCACCCGGCTGCTGTCGCGGATCTCGGGCGGATTCATGATCGGCGGCGGCCTCTGGCTGGCGCTCAGCCGCGCGAAGTGAGAGGAGCCCTTTCCGTCACGGCGATGACGCTAAGCCAAGGGAGCAATCCAGAGACCGAGTGCTCGGCCTCGCTGGATTGCGTTGCCTGCGGCTCGGCATGACGCGGAGGTTTGCGGTCCGGCTGTTATCGCAGCGTCTGCTGTTGCCGCAACGTTTCGGTGATCGTGCTCAGCACCCGGGTCAGACGTCCGGCCCATTCGCCCTGGCCGGCCTCGTCGGCGATCTGATCCTGGCGGATTTCGAGGCCCGAGGTGATCAGGCCGCGCGCGGTGCCGTGCACCGGGATGGTGTAGTCGGTGCCGTCGGAGACCGCGTAGGGCTGGTTGTCGCCGACCACCAGCTCGGGCTCACGCCGCAGCTCGGCGAGCAGAAGCGGCGGCAGCACGGTGCAGTCCTGATACAGCGTGCCGATGTGCCAGGGCCGCGCCATGCCGTGATACACGGGCGTGAACGAATGCAGCGCCAGCAGCACGGTCGGCCGCCCGGACAATTGCCGGTCCTCGATCGCCGCCTCGATCCGTTGATGATACGGATCGAAGATCAGCCGCCGCCGCTCGGCGGCGTGCTCGACGGTGAGTCCGTCATTGCCGGGGATGGTGGTCGCCTCGCTGACCAGCGGAATCGAGCTTTCGGCGCTCGGGGGGCGGTTGCAGTCGATCACCAGCCGTGAATAGCGCTGTGCGATCAGATGCGCGCCGAGCGCATCGGATACCCGTTCGGCGACGCCGGCGATACCGACGTCCCAGGCGATGTGCCGCGACAGTTCGGCTTCGGGCAGGCCGAGATCACCGAGCTGTGCCGGAATCCTGCGGCCGTAATGGTCGCACACCAGCAGGAACGGGGACTCTCCGTTTGGATTGCGCTCGATCACCGGAGGCTCTCCGGCATCGAGGCTGAGGAAACTATCGCGCACGCCGTCCATCACCTGACCTGCCTATCGACCTTTGTCGTCCAAGCCCCGACGAATCGGTAGCGGATTCGCCCGCGCGCCGTCGAGACGAATGGTCGGACACTGTACAAAATTGGAGTCGCCAGCGGCCATTCCAACGGCCGACCGGTTGTGCTGTCGGAAGATGCTCAGTGGTTCCGGCGGATCGCCAGCGTGCACCAATGCCGCCGAAAACCGAGCGAGGTCAGCTCTGGCGCGGCGCCGATCGCGATTTGCACTTCCGGAACCGCCGCGATCGGGCCCTCGATGGTGCCCGCCGGCGAAGGGTGTTCGCCCGGGGTATCGAGCAACCGGATCAGGTCGTGATCCGCGGCGTTGACGCGTCTCAGCAATTCAGCCGCATCGGGGATTCGCCGGTCAGCGCAGTAGCGCTTCAACACCGCAAACCCGCCAATATGGGGGTCATTGCGGCGGCCCCGCAGCAGCGCGAAACGGAGCCGTCGATAGGCTGTGACCAGCGGATAGCGTCCCGCGAGGCGACGCAGTGCCGCACCGGACAACAGCTCGGCGAGGCCTTCGTCGAGACTGCGGTCGATCCGCCGGGTCAGCAACCGCGTGCCGCGGTCGTCGACCATCGTTCGAACCGGCGGTCGCATCTGGGCGTAAGCGAGATGCGACATCTCGTGCAGGGCGATTTCCGGCAGGCTGGCGATGGAATTGCCGATGTCGAAGCGGATCGAATTGCTGGCGTGAACCACGCCTGACCGGAACATTTCGCGCCAATCTTGGAGTCTCAGCCCTGGCTCGATCCTGTCAGTCAAGCCGCGCAGCCGCAGGTCGAGCCCGGTGAGGATCTGCTGCTTTTGCACGGCCGAAGCGGCGCCGAGCCAAGCGCGGCCGGCGTCATTGTCGCCCCGCACAGCGGCATCGACGAGCACCGCTGCATAGCCCTCGGCGACATAAGCATCCGGCGCGCCGCACGCGTCGACCACCAATTGAAATGGGGGCATCTCCGTCGCGGCCGGAAATATCTCGGAAAGCGCCTCGGCCAGGGTCGCGCCGCGGCCGTGATCGCCGGCGATCCACGGTTCGTGTACGACGAAGGCGAGCACCTCGGCGTACCATCGTTCGGCCTCCTCCAGAAGGCGGCTCAGCCGCTCGGCGCTGCGGCTGCAGGCCGGGCTGATGGCCTCGGCCTGTGCGGCATAGCGCTCCGGGGCGCCGCCGCATTTGCGCTCCTGATAGAGCAGATAGCCGAGCTTGAGCGGTGCCCACAATCCAGCCGGGTGGGAGGCGCCGGCAAAGGCCGCGTGGTTCGGGGGCCGCAGCGGGATCAGCGCTTCCTGCGCGATCGCCTTTCGCAGTGTCCGATCGCGGCTGAGCGCCCAGGCGATGCTATCGTGCAGCCAGGCGTTCTGATGACGGAACAGCCGATCGAAACGATCGCGCAGGCACTTGTCGGAAATCGCAGTGCGAATCGACCGCAACAGCATCTCGCCGTACCTCGCGGTCGTGGTGCGATCGACGACCCCTCCAATCACGTCGTGCAAGTCCGCCGTCGACGCCGTCTCCATCCGGCGAAGATCGGGATCTTGCTTGGTATCGTCGTCGTGCCGAAGGTCGACGGGGGCGGAGAATTCGTGCGTGACGCTGAACGCAAAAAACGGCGCCGCGGTGATCAGCGGGTGGTCGTTTGTCGTGCTCAAATCACCCATGCCGTCACCGGCGGTTTTGCCGCTAGTCCACCCCTCGTCGGATTGCGCTCATCGTGCGGGAGGCCGCGCTCGGCTCAGCGCGGATCGACCGGTTGGCTGTGGCAGATTCGATTGGCGCAAGGGTCGGCCACGTTACGACATCGATAGCCGCAGACGTGCAACGCCTCGCACGCGAGCCGGGTCGCGCAGATCACGACGTTTGGCTTACAGCGATCGTCGCAGTTCTCCTGGCTCGCGCATGGACCTGCTTCGATCAGGTTGCGCTTACCTTCCTCCCAGTGCAGGATTTCCATATCCGGATCGAGCTGGATGCCCTTGCTTTCGAGCGATCCTCGGGTGCTCTTCTCGATGTCGATCTGCATTTGCTGCAGCATTTCGATCATCTTCTTGTCCTGGTCGGCGCTCATGTCGTCCTCGCTTCGTTGGACAGACGTTGCATCTCTCTGAATCGGCGATTCAGGAGCTCCATCTTCAAGGTGTCGTGCAAACCGAAGGCGATGGAGGGACATTCCGGTTCGCCGGTCTCGACCGCGCTCGCAGGGCACGAGCCGAGGCACAACGGAAGCTTGTCGCAGGCTTTGCATTTCGGATAGTCGAACGGGTCGTAGGCGAGCCATCGGCTCAGCCGGATCTGGTCGAGTTCGCCGGAGATGTGCCCGACCTCGCTACCATCGACACCCGTATGGTTATAGCATTTGAACAGCCGCCCGTCGGGCGCAACGACATAAGCGCTTGCCGAGGTCGCGCCGCAGCCCATTCCGCCGCCGGGATAGTTGTCGACGACGAAGCCGTGGTGGAGTGCCGTCAATTGTAGCTTTGGCAATTCGCTTGCGAATTGCTCCTTGCTGAAGCAATTGCAGCCGTAGTCGCGGCACGATTCGGTGGCGTTGTCGACCAGGCCGAAATACACATTGACCTTGCCGCGCAGCCCGGCTGCGTCGAGATCGGTCAGGAGCTCGGGCACCGCATCCGCGTTGCCCTTGTCGATGTTGACGCGCAGCGAGACCGCTTCCATCCGGCTCACGACTCGTTGCAGATTTTCGAGAATGCGATCGTAGCTACCCTTCCCGTTGCGCTGCGGGCGGCGCTGATCGTGAATGCGTTGCGGCCCGTCGAGCGTGACTTGGACCGAGCGGACGCCACAGGCGCTCAACTGCTTCGCGGTGTCTTCGGTTAAAAGGTATCCGTTGGTGATGGCTGCCGCGGAGTAATTGAAGCCCCTGGCCGCGGCCAGGCCTTGAAATTTCTGCGCCAGCGATTCGATCACCGACAGCCCGACCAGAGGTTCGCCACCGAAATACACTACGGACAGTGCTGCGAGGCCGGGGGTCCGTGATTCGACATAGTCGACGATCTTGGACTGAACGTCCTGGCTCATCAGCGCGCTGTCTTTTTTCTGATAGCAATAGACGCAACGCAGATTGCAAGCGAGCGTGGTGCAGATCGTCAGGCCGAGCCGGCGGCCGTCGAACCGTTGAGTGCGCTCCGCGGTCTTCAGCAGCGCCAGTTCGTCGGTAGCGTCGTCGATCATGAAGCCGAGCGTGACGAGCTGACGCGCCAGGTCGTCACTGTCGGTCGCATCCGGGCGCGCAAAATGGCTTTCGGCCTTACGCTTCAGCTCGGCCGATAGCCGCAGAAGCGCGTTGCTCCGGGTGTTGTAGAGCAGATGAACGCCATCGCCGAGTTGCGTCCAGACGTTGAATTGAGACGGCTTCATCGCGGTCTCCAGTGCAGCAAAGGACTGGTCGCAGCCGGTGTGTCTTTGAAACGTGTCGTGCCAAATCTCGAACACGTAACAAGTATAAACTAATTCAACCGCTGCGGACGCTAACACGAGCGCTGCGCACCCTCAATCACGCGCTTGGTGTCCTGCCTAGATCGATGGTCTAGTTTTGCCGCGGTTGTGGTAATCGAGGGGAGGTCGCGGAGGCGGCTGGATTGCTGAGGTAAATTGAAATGTCCGATCGTCTATTCGTCTACGGCACGCTGATGCGCGGCTACGATCATCCGATGGCGCGGCTGTTGTCGTCGACTGCTGAGTTTCTCGGGACGGCCTCGACTCCCGGCCGGCTGTATCTGGTGCGGCACTATCCCGGTCTGGTGCCATCCGACGACCCGGCCGATCGCGTCCACGGCGAGGTATTCCGGCTGCATCGGACGGACGAGGTGCTGGCGCAGCTCGACGATTACGAAGGCTGTGGCCCTTCGGATCAGCGCGCCGAGTACCGGCGCGAGATCGCCCGCGTGACGCTGGACAGCGGCACCGAACTCGACGCGTTCGTGTACTATTTCAATTGGGACGTGGCGCGGCTGCCGCGGATCGTCTCGGGGCGATATCAGCCGGAGGCGTTTTCCGGCTGATATCGCCCCGACGCCGAAGTCCTAGCCGGTCAGGTGCAGTTCGATCCGCGCGTTGGCGGCTAGCGGCAGCAGCGTCAGCCAGTCTGGATCGCCGGGCTCGGTGAGGCAGAAGCTGGGGAAGTCATAGGCGCTGGCCGAGGCGGTGGCGATGTCGAGGACATGGCCGCAGTCGTCGCATTTCCAGGAATGGATTTCGTACACGCCGTCGACGGCTTCCACGCCGAGCGACGTCATTTGCGCATTGCAATGGGCACACGTAGCCATGATCTGGCTCCTTGTCGTTTGAACGCGGCATTCCAGAAAGGTCGGGAACGACGCGGGTGAGCCCTTAGAGCCTTGGCTGATCGTTCTCCCCCGACTCCCCTGCGCTTTGCAGGGTGCGGCAGTTCAGTCCCGCTTCTGCGGTGCAGCAATGAGCTGGATCAAACCTGCTCCGCTTGCGAATTGGCGCGGGTTTACAGGGGTATTCTTCATGCCGCAATGCGAAATATTGCGAGGTGATGACGTGCGTGTATCACGTCTTTGTTTCGCGTCAGAGTAGGTGTTGTGCTGATTGGGCACGAAATGGGCCATTCGATCAGGCGGGCTCTTCGCTCAGACCACTGCCGGCGCGTTTGTCTGGATGCGCACGCCGCTATCCGCGCTTGGATCTTGATACTCACTCCATATCGGAGCGCAGCGCCGGGTTGATCCTGCGCTGATCACCGCTGCCGACGCGCTGAAGAAATCCAGCACCTCTTCGTCGAGGCGGATCGAGTCGGCTTCTTCTTGGGCAGGCAGCAACAGCTCGGCCTTGAACCAGCCCGCATCGTCTTTCCCAGCGTAATCTGATCATCGAGCTGCGCCGCGACTCGCTCTTGCGATTCTTCGACATCCGCATCTCTTCGCAGCCGACCTGCTGTGGATAACCGGGAGAACTGGCCGACTCTTCGCCGAACCTCCCACCCACCCTATATCCATGGTCGGTTGGTGTAATCGCCGCGCGCCACATCTGAAACCCTGACCCCCGAGCCCCATGCGCTTCTCGCCGCAGTTCCTCGACGACCTCAAAGCCCGGCTGCCGGCGTCGGAGGTGGTCGGCCGTCGCGTCAAGCTGAAGAAGGCGGGGCGGGAGTGGAAGGGGCTGTCGCCGTTCCAGCAGGAGAAGACGCCGTCGTTCTTCGTCAATGACGAGAAGCAGGCGTGGTTCGACTTCTCCTCGGGCAAGAACGGCTCGATCTTCGATTTCGTGATGCTGACCGAGGGCGTCGACTTCCCCGAAGCCGTGGAGCGGCTGGCAGCGATGGCCGGCATGGCGCTGCCGGTGCAGTCGCCGGATTCGGCGCGGCAGGAACAGCGCCGCAAATCGCTGTACGATGTGATAGAGCTGGCGGCGAATTACTTCGCCGACAACCTCGCCTCGCGTGCCGGAGCGCGCGCCCGCGGCTATCTGGCCGATCGCGCGATCCTGCCGGGCACCCAGGTCAAGTTCCGGCTCGGCTACGCGTCGAACGAGCGTTATGCGCTGAAGGAACATCTCGGCAAGCACGGCGTGCCGGTCGCCGACATGATCGAGGCCGGCCTGTTGTCGGCGGGCCCTGATATCCCGGTGCCGTTCGACAAATTCCGCGACCGGGTGATGTTTCCGATTCTGGACCTGCGCGGCCGGGTGATCGCGTTCGGCGGCCGGGCGCTGGAGAAGGACGTCTCGGCGAAGTATCTGAACTCGCCCGAGACACCGCTGTTTCACAAGGGCGACAATCTCTACAACCACCCGACCGCTCGCAAGGCCGCGCATGACGGCGGTGAGGTGATCGTGGTCGAAGGCTATGTCGACGTCATCGCGCTGGTCACCGCCGGCTTTCCCGCGACCGTGGCGCCGCTCGGCACCGCGCTGACCGAGATGCAGCTCCAGCACCTCTGGAAGATGGCCGACGAGCCGATCCTGTGCTTCGACGGCGACCGCGCCGGACAGAAGGCGGCGTATCGCGCCGCCGATCTGGCGCTGCCGCATCTGAAGCCCGGCAAGAGCCTGCGCTTCGCGCTGCTGCCCGAAGGCCAGGACCCCGACGATCTCGCCCGCGCCGGCGGCCGGCTGGCGGTCGAGGAGGTGATCGGCGCGGCGCGTCCGCTCGCCGACATGCTGTGGGCGCGGGAGACCGAAGGCGGCCTGTTCGCCACGCCCGAGCGCCGGGCGGCGCTGGAGGCGCGGATCAACGAGCTGTCGAGCGGCATCCAGGACGAGGTGGTACGGCGCTATTACCGCCAGGATCTGGCTGAGCGGCTGCGGGCGGCGTTCGCCCCGCCGGGCGGCTATGGCGGTGGATTCGGCGGCGGCTTTCGCGGCCGGGCGGGGGGCGATTCGGGGCGGCAGTTCGCCCCGCGCGGCGGTTATCCACAAGGCGGGGGCCGGTTCTCGTCGCGGGGCGTGTCGGGCGGAGGGGCGCCGGGGCTCGGCCGCGGGCCCTACCAAATTGCCAGCCCGGACCTGATCGCCAGCCCGATCATGCGCGGCCAGCGCTCGGCGATGTCACGCCGCGAGGCGCTGATCCTGATCACGCTTCTCAACCACCCCTGGCTGCTCGACGATCATCTCGAGGAAATCGCCGCGCTGGAGTTCGCCCATCCCGAGGCGCACCGGCTGCGGGCGGCGATCATCGCCGCCTTCGCCCAGCATCACCACCGCACCGACGATCCGGCCGGCCAGGCGGAGAAGCTCCGCGCAGATTTGGTTAAGGCAGGATTATCCGAGCAATTGCAGCGGGTTGAGCGGGCGATTACGACCTCCGCGGTATGGGGAGCAGGTCCCAAGGCGGCGCGCGAGGACGTCCTTTCGACGTGGCAGCAACTCGTTGCCTTGCATCGACAATCTCACTCCTTACTTAGGGAATTGAAAGATGCCGAGCTGGCGTTGGGTGAAGACGGCAGCGAAGCGAACATGCAGTGGTTGAACGACGTCAAAGCGCGCCTGGCCCAGGTCGAGGGGACCGAGGCGCTGATCGAAGGATTCGGCGAATCATCCGGCCGGTTCCAGCGCAGCGTATGAGGCGGCCGCGCCGGGTCCGGGGCGGTCGGCGAGTCGAAAAGACTCGCAAATCCCCTGAATTGGCTGCAAAAACAGGGTTAGTAAGGGCTTAACGGCATTTCGGTTAAAAGGCCTTCGGGCGACCAATTTGGGTGACCAGCGAGCGGGATCGTGTGGGGTGGTGCAGGCTGGCGCCGCCCTTTGCGCGTCTCACCCGGCAAGGCAAGTTTTCATGGCGGTGCGGTGACGCCTCGTCCGTGAGCGCGTTCAGGAGCAGTGGATGGCCAGCAAGGCGAAGACGGTTCAGGTGCAAGACAAGGACAAGGACGACAAGGTAGACGCGCCGGAGAAGGACACCGTCGACGCTCCCTCGCCGCTCCTCGACCTGTCGGACGCGGCCGTCAAGAAGATGATCAAGCAGGCGAAGAAGCGCGGCTTCGTCACCTTCGATCAGCTCAATGAAGTGCTGCCCTCCGACACCACGTCGCCGGAGCAGATCGAAGACATCATGTCGATGCTGTCCGACATGGGCATCAATGTGTCCGAGGCGGAAGATACCGAGGCCGAAGAGGAAGAGGCCAAGGAGGAAGCCGACGAGGAGCTCGACAACGATCTGGTCGAGGTCACCGCCAAGGCCGTCACCGAGACCAAGAAGTCCGAGCCCGGCGAGCGCACCGACGATCCGGTGCGGATGTACTTGCGCGAGATGGGCACGGTCGAACTGCTGTCGCGCGAGGGCGAAATCGCCATCGCGAAAAGGATCGAAGCCGGCCGTGAGGCGATGATCGCCGGGCTGTGCGAAAGCCCGCTGACCTTTCAGGCGATCATCATCTGGCGCGACGAGCTCAACGAAGGAAAGATCTTCCTTCGCGACATCATCGATCTCGAGGCCACCTATGCGGGCCCCGAGGGCAAGAACAACATCGGGAGCGACAGCGAGGAAGCCTCGGGCGAAGGCGAGGGCGCTGCGCCCGCGCATGTCGCGCCGCCGGCCGCGCCGGCCGCCGCCACCCCGTTCCGTCCCGCGCAGCAGCGCGGCGCCGCGCCGGCTGAATCCGGCGAGGGCGGCGAAGGCGCGTCGGAAGGCGACGGCGACGACGACGAGTTCGAGAACCAGATGTCGCTCGCCGCGATCGAGGCCGAGCTGAAGCCGAAGGTGGTCGAGACCTTCGACAAGATCGCCGACAACTACAAGAAGCTGCGCAAGCTGCAGGAGCAGGACATCGCCAACCAGCTGCAGAACGAGCAGCTGTCGCCGTCGCAGGAGCGCAAGTACAAGAAGCTGAAAGACGAGATCATCGTCGAGGTGAAGTCGCTGCGCCTCAACCAGGCCCGCATCGACAGCCTCGTCGAGCAGCTCTACGACATCAACAAGAAGCTGGTGTCGTTCGAGAGCCGGCTGATGCGGCTCGCCGACAGCCACGGCGTCGCCCGCGACGACTTCCTGCGCAACTATCAGGGCTCGGAGCTCGATCCGCGCTGGCTCAACCGGGTGTCGAAGCTCTCGGCCAAGGGCTGGAAGAACTTCGTCCACCACGAGAAGGACCGCATCAAGGACCTGCGCCAGGAAGTGCAGTCGATGGCGGCGCTCACCGGTCTCGAGATTGGCGAATTCCGCAAGATCGTCCACTCGGTGCAGAAGGGCGAGCGCGAAGCCCGTCAGGCCAAGAAGGAAATGGTCGAGGCCAACCTTCGCCTCGTGATCTCGATCGCCAAGAAGTACACCAACCGCGGCCTGCAGTTCCTCGATCTCATTCAGGAAGGCAACATCGGTCTGATGAAGGCGGTCGACAAGTTCGAGTATCGCCGCGGCTACAAGTTCTCGACCTACGCCACCTGGTGGATTCGGCAGGCGATCACGCGATCGATCGCCGACCAGGCCCGCACCATCCGCATCCCGGTGCACATGATCGAGACGATCAACAAGATCGTGCGCACCTCGCGGCAGATGCTCAACGAGATCGGCCGCGAGCCGACCCCGGAAGAGCTCGCCGAGAAGCTCGGCATGCCGCTGGAGAAGGTCCGCAAGGTCCTGAAGATCGCCAAGGAGCCGCTGTCGCTCGAAACCCCGGTGGGTGACGAGGAAGACAGCCATCTCGGCGACTTCATCGAGGACAAGAACGCGGTGCTGCCGATCGACGCCGCGATCCAGTCGAACCTGCGCGAGACCACCACGCGCGTGCTGGCCTCGCTGACCCCGCGCGAAGAACGCGTGCTGCGTATGCGCTTCGGCATCGGCATGAACACCGACCACACGCTGGAAGAAGTCGGCCAGCAGTTCTCGGTGACCCGCGAGCGTATCCGCCAGATCGAAGCGAAAGCGCTGCGCAAGCTGAAGCATCCGTCGCGCAGCCGGAAGCTGCGGAGCTTCCTGGATAACTAACGAGAGTAGGGTGGGCAAAGGCGCAGTTGCGCCGTGCCCACCCTCCACGCCTGATGAAGCCGAGGCAACGCCGATGGCATCGAAGCGGCAGCTGATCGAGGTCGACGAGACCACCGCAACCCGTCTTCGCGAACGCGCCGACGCGCAGGGCATCTCGGTCGCCGAAGTGGTCGCGGGCCTGACGGCGCTTGCCGAGACCCCCGTCGAAATTTCCCCCGACGACCTCGCTGCGCTCGATCGGCAGGTGGCCGCCATCAAATCCGGCGAGGAAGCGACCTACCCGCAGGACGATGTCGAGCGCTGGCTCGCCACATGGGGCACGCCCGACTACAAGCCGTTTCCCAGAAGCCGATAGAAGTCCACCGTGAAGCTCGTCTGGTCGGACACTGCCATCGCCGATCTCGAACGCTTCGCCGAATTCCTTCACGACAAACATCCCACCATCGCAAATCGCGTTGCGTCGGACATCGTCAAGCGGGCGCGGCTGATTGCCGACTATCCGCAGGTCGGGCGTCTCGGCTCCGGCGGATATCGCGAGCTGAATCTGCCGGTGCTCAACGCCGTCTATGTGCTGCGCTACACGTTCGATGGCGAACGGATCTTGATGCTGCGTGTCTTCCACAGCCGCGAGCAGCGCGATCCATGATTGCGGGGCCTGGGCGATCGTAACCCGGACTTCGCTACGCCATCCGGACTAAGCGTGCCGCGAGACCTCCCTCCGCTGGAGGGGGAGGGTCGCTCGCGGAGCGAGGGGGGTGGGGTGGCGAAGTTATGGGACGCAGTGCCCGCTTCCCACCCCACCCCACCCCACCCCGTCCCGCACCTCGCTTCGCGAGCTGCGCGCCGACTCTCCCCCTCCAGGGGCGGATGAAGAAAGCGCCGGGCGGCCCACTCCCTCTCCCGCCTGCGGGAGAGGGCTGGGGGAGGGCGACACGGAGCACCGTGCCCGTGGCACCCCCACCCCCGACCCCTCCCCGCAAGGGGGAGGGAGAAGAGCCGCAGCGCGCTCCCTCTCCCGCTTGCGGGAGAGGGCTGGGGTGAGGGCGACACGAGCACTGAGCCAACCGGCTTGTCTTCCTCCCTCCCCGCGCAGGGAGAAAACGATGCGTTTCGGCGTGACGGTCAGGCGGCATTGACTCTCCACCATGTTCTGCTTTTGTTCTTTCACCCAACACGGTGAGCCCTCATGGACCTCGAACAGACCCGTTCCGAGATTGCGCAGCTACGCGATCAAATCCGCCGCAAGCAGGCCGACCTTGACCTGCCACTGAACTTTCATCCAGCTACAGTTAGAGTCTCGGCGGTTTTTACGCCGGTCGGCGTATGTCGAGCAACGGGCGATCGGCGAAGCTGGTCCGGGTTGCGGAGCCGATCGCCCGTTGCGGTGAAGGTGGCGGCATA
>NZ_JAMKBZ010000027.1:0-65718 GCF_053772255.1 Rhodopseudomonas parapalustris
GGTCATGTCTCCGGGCTGAACATCAAGCCCGGCCATGACGAATTGAGAGGTTACTTACGGCATCGGCCAGATCGCGTCGGCGACCGCGGCCTGCTCGGGAAAGATGGTGACGAACTTGCCGTCGACGTATTGCAGCAGAACCGGATCGGCGTCCTGGTTCTGGCCGTTCTCGTCGAACTTGACGCGCTTCCACGGCATGATGGTCTGATCGCCCGGCATGTCGGTGGCGACCAGCGCTTCGCGGATCTTCTCGCCATCGGTCGACTTGGCGCGGTTGATGGCATCGGCCATCACGATCAGGCCCATGAATTGCCGCGACGAGTAGTCGTTGAAGTCCTTGCCGGACTTCTCCTTGTACATGTCGTTGATCTTGCCGACCATCGGCCGCTTCTTGGCGAGGTCGAGCGAGAACGATCCGCGCGAGATCACGCCAGGGATCTTGTCGCCCACCGCGTCGTACAGCGCCTTCTCGGAGAAGCCGGCGTCCTGTGCGACGATGTTCTTGGCCTTGTAGCCGAGTTCGCCCATGGTCCGGATCAGCAGGATGCCGTCGGTGGTGTAGCTCGACGGCATCAGCACGTCGGCATCGGCGGCCTTGAGCTGCTGCACCTCGGCGGTGAGCGAGGGCGAGTTCGCGCGGTACTTGATGTCGGCGACCACCTTGTAACCACGCTCCTTGGCGAGCGCGAGCTGGGCGTTGGAGGAGTCCGTGCCGAAGATGGTGTCCTCGTGGAACAGCGCCAGGGTCTCGATCTTCTGGCCCTTCTTCTTCTCGGCATCGAAGAAGTCGAACATCGCCTTGGAGAACATTTCGTCGTGCGGTGCCGCGCGGAAATAGAACTTGAGGCCGCGGCGATGCAGGCTCGGCGAGGAGTTGTCGGCGGACAGGAACGGGATCTGATAGCGCTCGCAGACCTGGCTGACCGTCACCGCCACCGAGCTCTGATAGGTGCCGACGATAGCGGACACCTTCTCCTGGGTGATCAGGCGCTCGGCTTCGGCGCGACCCTTCTGCGGGTCCGCCTGATGGTCGGCGAACACCAGCCGTACCTTGGCGCCGCCGAGGCCAGGCAGCCCCTCGCTGCGCGCCAGCGGCAGGTCGAAATCGTACTTGTTGTTGATGATATCCGCCGCGGTCTGAAACGCCTTCTGGGCGTCCACGCCGATCTGGGCGCTTGAGCCCGACAACGGATAGATCACACCGATGACGACTTCCTTGGTCTCGGCCCGTGCGGTTGCGAACGGCAGAAGTGCGGCGCTCGCCGCGCCACCGAGGACGAGGTTACGTCGATTGATCTTCATGACGTCTTCCTTTGCTACCAATATTTGGGAGTGGAGCGGTCGAAGGTTCGGTTTGGCCTCTACAGCACAGCAAGGTGCTTGTTCTTCAGGTCGGTGACAAGCATCAATCCGGGCGCGTGAGTAATAGCGAACGGCACCCTGGCGGCAGCGATGACCGCCTGGGGAGTGACGCCGCAAGCCCAGAACACCGGCAATTCGTCGGCCTCGACCGGCACCGGGTCGCCGTAGTCGGGCCTCGCGATATCGGCGATGCCGATCGACTGCGGCAGGCCGATATGCACCGGCGCGCCGTGAACGGAAGGAAAGCGCGAGGTAATCTGGATGGCGCGGATCGCATCCTTCGGCTTCATCGGCCGCATCGACACCACCATCGGCCCGGCGAACGGCCCGGCCGGCGCACACGGGATGTTGGTACGATACATCGGCACACGCACCTGCCGCTCGATGTGCCGGATCGGAATCTCTTCGGCGAGCAGCGCCTCCTCGAACGAGAACGAGCAGCCGAGCACGAAGGCGACCAGGTCGTCGCGCCAGTACGCGATGATATCCGTCGGCTCATCGACCGCCTCGCCGTCGCGCCAGACCACGTAGCGTGGCACGTCGGTGCGAATATCGAGATCGACGCCGACCGACGGCATCATCGGATTGCCGATGTCGGACATTCCGATGATCGGACACGGCTTGGGATTGAGCTGACAGAACCGGTGGAACGCCGCGGCGTCTTTTTCCGGCAGGATCACCAGATTGCCCTGGACGCAGCCCGGCGCCACTCCGGCGGTGGATTCGGCGAGCCCGGCGCGATACGCGAGCCGCGCCTGGTGGGAAGGAACTGACGCGTCAGCGTCGTGGAACTGTTGCTCTGCCGCAAAAACAGTCATTCACTCGCCCTGCCTAGTCTCTCGACAGCAGTGGAGCCGAAGCCTAATATAATGTCTAATCTTTGTTTCTGATCGGAAACAATAAGATCGACTTATCGACCGAAGGAGTCGACCGATGGTGGACTTCAAAGCGCTCGAAACATTCATCTGGGTCGTGACGCTGGGCAGCTTCCGCGGCGCCGCGCACAAGCTCAACACCACGCAGCCGGCGATCTCGCAACGCATCGCCCAGCTCGAGCGGGAGCTGGGGGTGCGACTGCTGCAGCGCGATCACCGCGTCGCCTCGCCGACTCCGAGCGGCCGGCAATTGATGCTGTATGCCGAGAAGCTCGTTCGGCTGCGCACCGAAATGATGGCCGCGGTCAGCGATCAGTCGAGCATGCGGGGCGTGCTGCGGCTCGGCGTCGCCGAAACCATCGTGCACACTTGGCTGCCGCGCCTGATCGAACAGGTGAACCGCGCCTATCCCAATCTGTCGCTGGAGATCGAGGTCGACATCACGCCGAACCTGCGCGCGCGGCTGCTGGCACAGGAGATCGAGCTGGCGTTCCTGCTCGGGCCGATGACGGCGTCGACGGTGCGCAGCCGCGTTCTGTGCGAGTACCCGATCGGCTTTCTCGCCAGCCCCACGCTCGGACTCGGCCACGATCCGCTGACCGTCGCCGATCTGGCGAAATTCCCGATCATCACCTTCCCGCGCAAGACGCAGCCTTACGAGATCGTGCGCTCGCTGTTCAACAAGCCGGAGCTGCCGCCGATCCGCCTGCACGCGTCGGCCTCGCTCGGCACGGTGATCCACATGGCGATCGAGGGGCTCGGCATCGCGGTGATCCCGACCGCGATCGTCGAAAACGAACTCGCCGAAGGGCGGCTGCACCTGCTGCAGACTAATCTGAAGATCTCACCGCTGCGGTTTTCCGCGAGTTGGCTCGCCTCGCCCGACACGGTGGCGATCGAGCGCGTCGCTGAGCTCGCTGCCGAGATCGCGCACACCGGCGGCTTCATGCCCGATCCCGCAATGCAGCTCCGCGATATTGCTCACGTCGTTGAGCCGGCGATCGGTTGACGCGCGTCCGGCCGCTTTGTCACACTTTAGCCCCGCCTCGCGCCGCCCGCGCTGACTTCCCGGAGTGCCTATGACCAAGACTGCCTCGAACCTGCAAATCGATTCCTCGCGGCTGTGGGACACCATCTACACCACCGCGCAGTTCGGCGGCACGCCGAAGGGCGGTGTCAGGCGGCTGACGCTCTCGGCCGAGGACAAGCAGGTTCGCGACTGGTTTCGCGCCGCGTGCGAGAGCGCTGGCCTCGACGTCAGCGTCGATACGCTCGGCAACATGTTCGCGCTGCGCAAGGGCCGTGACATGACCAAGCCGCCGATCGGCCTCGGTTCGCACCTCGACACACAACCGACCGGCGGCAAGTTCGACGGCATTCTCGGCACCCTGGCCGCGCTCGAAGTGATCCGCACCCTGAACGACGCCGGCATCGAGACCGAGCTGCCGCTGTGCATCACCAACTGGACCAATGAAGAAGGCTCACGCTTCGCCCCGGCGATGATGGGTTCGGCTGCGTTCGTCGGCGACTTCACCGTCGACGACGTGCTGTCGCGCAAGGACGCTACCGGCGTCAGCGTCGCCGAAGCGCTCGACGGCATCGGTTATCGCGGCGACAAGGCGATCGGCACTCAGCCGTTCACCGGCTTCATCGAGCTGCACATCGAACAGGGACCGATCCTGGAAGCCGAAGGCAAGACCATCGGCGTGGTCGATCACGGTCAGGGCGTGCTGTGGTACGATGGCAAGATCACCGGCTTCGAAAGCCACGCCGGATCGACCCCGATGCATCTGCGCCGCGATGCGCTGGCGACGCTGTCGGAGATCGTGCTGGCGGTCGAGAAGATCGCCACCGAACTCGGCCCCAATGCGGTCGGCACTGTCGGCGAAGCGGTGATCGCCTCGCCGTCGCGCAACGTCATCCCCGGCGAGATCGCCTTCAACATCGACATGCGCAGCGCCGATGCCGCGATCCTTGAACAGCTCGACCAGCGGCTGCGCGCCGCGGTGGCCGAGATCGCACCGCGCCGCAAGGTCGAGGTTGCGCTCGATCTGGTCTGGCGCAAGGAGCCGACGCATTTCGATCAGAAACTGGTCGGAGCGGTCGAGGCCGCAGCCAACGCACTCGGCTATGCCAACCGCCACATCACCTCCGGCGCCGGTCACGACGCCTGCAATCTGAACACCAAGATTCCGACCGCGATGATCTTCGTACCGTGCAAAGACGGCATCAGCCACAACGAGCTGGAAGACGCGACCCAGCCCGACTGCGCTGCCGGCGCCAACGTGCTGCTGCACACCGTGCTGTCGCTGGCGGGCGTCGCCAAGTAATCGCTGACGACCGGCGCCAATTTCTGGAGAGATCACGATGCATGCGGTGTTCGTCGACGCCAGCGATACGCTCGCCGAGCTGATGGAGAGGCTTGCGGCGCCGGGCGACCCGCCAGTGCGGATCCACTGCGATCCCGACGTGACGCCGGAACAATTGCCCGACGTACTGGCCGACGCCTCGATTGCGCTGATCGACCACACCTATCTGCCGACCAGCATCGCGCGGCAGTGCGCCGGGCTAAGGCACGTCGTGTTTCTCGGCACCGGCGCCCGCAGCTACATGAATATCGAGGAGCTGGCCGAACTCGGCATCGAGGTGCATCTGATCCGGGGCTATGGCGACACCGCGGTGGCGGAAGCGACCATCGCGCTGATGTGGGCGGCGGCGCGTAATCTCGCAGTGATGGACCGCGAGATGCGGCACGGCCTTTGGCTGCGTGAAGATGGGATGCAGCTCACCGGCAAGACGCTCGGCCTGATCGGCTTCGGCGGCATCGGCGCCGAAGTCGCTCGGATCGCGCACGGCTCGGGAATGAACGTGATCTCCTGGAACCGCTCGGCCAAGCAGGTGGACGGCGTGCGGTTCGTCGATCTCGACACGCTGCTGCGCGACAGCCACGTCGTCTCGATGCATCTGTTGCTCAACGACGAAACTCGCGGCTTCCTGTCGCGGCAGCGGATCGCGGCGATGCGGCCGGGAGCGATCCTGGTCAACACCGCGCGCGGTGCCCTCGTCGATGAGGCCGCGATGATCGACGCGCTGCGCTCCGGCCATCTGCGCCATGCGGCCCTCGACGTGTTCGACATCGAGCCGCTTCCCTGTGACCATCCGTTGATTTCCCTGCCCAACGTGACGCTGTCGGCGCATTCGGCGTTCCGTACCCCCGAAGCGAGCGACAACCTGATCGCTGCCGCCCGGGCCCATTGCCGGCGGATTGCGACCGGCGGCTGATCGATCATCCGTTCAAAATCGGCAATCAGCTACCACAACCACTGAATATCGACGGCCATCATCGTTCGGCCGTCGACCCGGCGTGATCCGCATCAACAACGATCGAACTGCGCCCATGCGATAGTTTGCGAATCGCATGGAGACATTCCCATGAAGGATTGGTACGCGGTCTTCGCCCTGGCACTGGTGATCATTATCGGCTCGGCCGCCGGTCTGGCCGGCACAATCGCCTTCCTGCTGGCGTTCTTCGTCACCTGGTACTTGTTGTCGGCGCGCGAGATCGGCTTCGCCGGGGCCCGCGCCCGCTTCGCCTTCCGGATCGATCCGCCGATCTGGACGCGCAGCAACTGGCTGTGGCTGGAGCGGCTGTTCGACGACAGCGACAAGCTGTTGAAGGCTGCAGCCACCGCGATGATCGTGATGGCCGGCACGCTGGTCGTCGGCGCGCCGATCACCCTGCTGGTCGCTGTGCTGGTGGCCGCCTATGTCGCCTTCGGCATTTATCGCGACCGCACCGATCCGCCGCCACGCGGCGTGCGGATTCACGATGCCGGCGCCGACGTCGCGGCGCGCACCGCGCGGGACCTGTCAGTAGAGCCAGCGAGCGAGGCACCTCGAAGCTCGGCGACCGAACCGCCAGCGCCTGTATCGGTTCAGCCGATTGCCGAGCCACGTCCTTTGCTTCTGCAGCCGGTCGTCCGCATCGTGCCGCCACGGCCACGCATCGTCACCAAGCCGCGACCGTTGCAGAACCGCCGCCCCGCCGCACGCGGCACCCACGGCAAGGCAGCCGGCAAGCGCACCCAGCGCAAAGCGGGCCGTATCACGGCCCGCCCGCTCCCGACGCTGCCGAGCCGGAAGCCCGGCTACGCCATCGCGCTGAAGCCGCGCCGCCCGTTACGCCAGCCGCCACAGCTTCGGCAACGGCGTCGCGTGCGCAAGCCGATGACCCTGGTGGTCCGCGCCGATGCAGCGGGCTCGTCGCCGAACCGCTGACACCAGCGCAACCGAACAGCGGCGGGCCGCCTACTCGACCATCTCGGCAACACCCTTGCCGCAGGCCGCCGTGTCGGCTTGACCGCCGAGATCGCGGGTGCGGAGCGTGCGCTCGCCGAGCGTCCGCTCGATCGCCTTCACGATCGAGTCCGCAGCCTGCTTCTCGCCGAGATGCTCGAGCATCATCGCGCCCGACCAGATCATTCCGATCGGATTGGCGATGCCCTGGCCGGCGATGTCCGGCGCCGAGCCGTGCACAGGTTCGAACACGCTCGGGAAATCGCCGTCCGGATTGATGTTGCCGGACGGGGCGATCCCGATCGTGCCAGTGCAGGCCGGGCCGAGATCGGACAAAATGTCACCGAACAAATTGGAACCGACGACGACGTCGAACCAGTCAGGATGCAGCACGAAATGCGCCGTGAGGATGTCGATGTGGTACTTGTCCCACTTCACTTCGGGATAGGACTTCGCCATCGCTTCGACGCGTTCGTCCCAATACGGCATGGTGATCGAGATGCCGTTCGATTTTGTCGCCGAGGTGAGATGCCGCTTCGGCCGTGACTGCGCCAGCTCGAACGCGAATTTGAGAATCCGATCGACCCCGGTCCGCGTCATCACCGTCTGCTGGGTAACGAACTCACGCTCGGTGTCCGGGAACATCCGTCCGCCGACCGACGAATACTCGCCCTCGGTATTCTCGCGCACCACCCAGAAATCGATGTCGCCCGGCTTGCGTCCCGCGAGCGGCGACGGCACGCCGGGCATCAGCCGGACCGGGCGCAGATTGACGTACTGATCGAATTCGCGCCGAAACTTGATCAGCGATCCCCACAGCGAGATGTGATCCGGGATCTTCTGCGGCCAGCCGACCGCGCCGAAGAAGATCGCGTCGTGGCCGCCGATCTTCTCCTTCCAGTCGTCCGGCATCATCTGGCCGTGCTTTTCGTAGTAATCGTAGCTGGCGAAGTCGAAATGATCGAACTTCAGCTTGACGCGATGCTTCCTGGCGGCCGCCTCCAACACCCGAAGTCCTTCCGGCATGACTTCCTTGCCGATGCCGTCGCCTGCGATCACCGCGATGCGATATTGGTCTTTGCTCTCACTCAAGTCGGTTCCCCTTTGTCTCGCGCGTCGCGCGCTTCCATCTGGCCCAAAGTACGCCAGCGTTCAACGCTGCGCTGCACATAGCGGAATCGCGTATTGCCCAGGTATTGCGCTTGCCTGCGACAAAATGCGCGTTACACTTTTCACGGCTGATCAACAAGCCGCCGGCCAACGCGCCGCCAACAAAGACAATAAAGAGGAAACGCCATGTCTTCAGCTCCCTCGAATGTCCGTTCGTGGTCGGTGCGTGCTGTGGTCGCCGCGACCGCGCTCGGCTTCGGCGTCTCGTCCGCCCTCGCCGCCGATCCGATCAAGATCGGCGTGATCGCCGAAGCGCAGGCCATCGCCGGCGCCTCTATTCCGCAGGCGGCCCAGCTTGCCGCTGATGAAATCAACGCCAAAGGTGGCATCGACGGCCGCAAGATCGAGATCGTCAGCTACGACAATCACTCCTCGTCGGCTGATTCCGTCCGCGCGTTTCAGCGCGCGGTGAACGAGGACAAGGTGAATGCGGTGATTGCCAGCTACATCTCGGAAGTGGTGCTGGCGCTGATGCCCTGGGCATCGCGGCTGAAAACACCGTTCGTCACGCCCGGCGCGGCATCCAACGAGATCACCAAGGCGATCCACAAGGATTACGAAAAGAACAAATACACCTTCCACGGCTATCTGACCTCCGGCGAGCTCGCCCAGTCGGTGTGCGATGCCGCCAAGGATCTGCTGGTCGACGCCCGCCACATGAAGAGCGCGGTGATCATGAGCGAGGACGCCGCCTGGACCAAGCCGCTCGACGTCGGCTATCAGGAGTGCCTTCCGAAGATCGGGCTGAAGGTGCTCGATCACATCCGGTTCTCGCCCGACACCACCGATTTCACGCCGATCTTCAACAAGATCGAGGGATCGAAGCCGGACGTGATCATCACCGGCGTCTCGCATGTCGGCGTGCAGCCGACGGTGCAGTGGAAGAACCAGCAGGTGCCGATTCCGATGTTCGGCATCTCGTCTCAGGCCACCAACGAGACCTTCGGCAAGGACACCAACAACGCCTCGGACGGCGTGCTGTATCAGGGCGTGTCCGGACCGGGCGTCGCGGTCACGCCGAAGTCTGTGCCGTTCGCCGAGAATTTCAAGAAGAAGTACGGCAACTACCCGTCCTATGCCGGCTACACCGCCTATGACGAGGTCTATTACATCGCCGAGGCGGTGAAGCGCGCCGGTTCCACCGACGGCGACAAGCTGGTCGAAGCGCTGGAAAAGACCGACTACGAGGGAACGATTGGGCGCGTCCAGTTCTACGGCAAGGACGATCCGTTCACCCACGGCCTGAAATACGGCAAGGGCCTGCTCACCGGCCTGATGCTGCAGTGGCAGGACGGCAAGCAGGTCGCGGTGTGGCCGCCCGAAGTGGCCAAAGCCAAGATCAAGTTCCCGGCCTTCATCAAGGCCGCCGCGAACTGACGATGAGCCTAATGCTCCCGGACGGAAACGCCGGGAGCATTTTTCGTCCGGCTGCAAGCTTCTCCACATCATCATTCCTGGGCGCGGGCGACGCCCGCGAACCCGGAATCTCAGAACAGCTCGGGATTCCGGGGCCGCGCGCCGGCGGCGCGCTCCCGGAATGACGTCCCGGATTTGGCCAACTGAAAGTCCCGCATGCTCGCCCTGCAAATCCTGATCGACGGTTTCGCCATCAGCGCCTTGTATGCGCTCGGCGCCACCGGGTTCACGTTGATCTTCGGCGTCTCCGGCGTGCTCAACCTGTCGCACGGCGCCATCATGGTGGCCGCTGCGGTCGCAGCCTGGGCGGCGTCGAGCACGTTCGGCATCGGCAGCTACGCCGGCGCTCTGATCGGCATCGGCACCGCGCTGGTGATTGCCCTGCTCACTTACTTCGTGGTGGTGCAGCCGATCCAGCGCTCGCGGCGGATCGCCAACGAGGAGAAAGAGATCTTCGTCCTCACCGGCACCCTGTTGTGGGGCATCATGATCCAGGAGGCGATCGCCTATTTCTTCACCAACAACGCCAAGACGGTGTTGCCGATCGTCACCGGCGTCGTCGAGATCCTCGGCGTGCGCACCCCGCGCAACCAGATCTTCACCGCGCTGGTGTGCTGTCTGGTGATCGCCCTGCTGTGGCTGCTGGTCAACCGCACCAAGATCGGCAAGGCGGTGCTGGCGGCTTCGATGAATCCGCGCGGCGTCACCCTGCTCGGGCTCGAGCTGACCAACATCTACGTCGTCGTCTGGATCATCTACGGCGTGCTCGCCGGCATCGCCGGGGTGCTTCTCGGGATGTTCCTCGGCGTGTCGTCCTACAGCGTCGGACCGCTGACCGCGAGTGCGTTCTCGATCGTGGTGCTCGGCGGGCTCGGCAGCGTGTCCGGTTCGCTGATCGCCGCCTTCGTGGTCGGCTATCTCGAGACCATCACCGCCTACATGATTTCACCCGCGTATCGAACCATCCCGGCGCTGCTGCTGCTGGTGACAGTGATGTATCTGCGGCCTCAGGGCCTGCTCGGGAGGCGTTGAGATGGGTCTGTTCACGTCACGACTGTTCTGGATCGCGCTTCTCGTCGTCGCGGTCGCCGCGACACTGCCGCTCTACGTCTCCGGCTACATCCTCGGGCTGTTGACGGTGGCGTTCTATTTCGGCGTGTTCGCGATGTCCTGGGACCTTTTGTTCGGCTTCGCCGGCGAGGTCAATTTCGGCCCGACCTTCCTGATCGGCACCGGCGCCTACACCGCGGGCATCATCAACAACCTTTACGGCGTATCGCCGTATATCTGCATCTTCATCGGCGCGATGGCCGCGGTGGTCGCAGGCTTCATTCTCGCGTTGCCGGCGCTGCGGGTGCGGGGACCATATTTCGGTCTCACCACGCTGGTGGCGGTGCTGATGCTGCAGAACTTCATCGTGGTGTTCGCGGATCTCACCGGCGGCGAGATCGGCCTCACCATTCCCGACGTCATCACCATCAACGCCGGAGCCAATTACTGGCTCGCGCTCGGCTTCATGACCGTGAGCGGCGCGATCCTGTACGGGCTATCGCAATCTCCGATCGGCCTGGTGCTGCAGGCCTCGGGTCAGGATCCGGTGCAGGCCGGCGCACTCGGCTTCAACATCGTCAAACACAAACTGTTCGCCTTCGTCGTCAGCGCGTTTTTCTCCGGCCTGTCCGGCGCGCTCTTGGTGTTCTACTTCGGCACCGCATCGGTCGGCACGGTGGTGGATGTCGCGGTCGGGGTGAACGTCATCGTCGCCGCCGTGCTCGGCGGGCGGCGCACCGTGATCGGCGCGGCGCTCGGCGCGGTGTTCCTGATCGTCGCCGGCGAATTCCTGCGCCCGACGGGCGAACTCGCCACCTTCATCGTCTCGGCGGTCGCGCTGATCGTTGTGCTGTTCTTCCCCGGCGGCTTCCTCGGAGCGGCCATGTCGCGCGAGGCTCGGACGTGATGGACGCAGTCTCCGGCAACTTTGCTCCGACGCTCGAAGTCCGCGGCCTGACCAAACGGTTCGGCGGCCTCACCGCGGTGAAGAACCTGTCGTTCGATCTGCGCGCCGGCGAAATCTTCGGGCTGATCGGCCCGAACGGCTCCGGCAAGTCCACGGCGATGAAATCGATCATGGGAATCGAGCGCCCGACCGCGGGCGAAATCATTTTCCAAGGCCAGAACGTCGCCGGCCTCCCGGCCCACAAGATCGCCCGTCAGGGCTTCGGCATGGTGTTCCAGCATTCACGGCCGCTGAACCGGCAGACCGTGCTCGAAAACATCATGGTGGCGCTGCTGCCCGACAGCCTGCTGGCGCTGTTTCACGATCGCGCGCTGATCGAACGCGCCGAGGCAATCGCCGAGCGGGTCGGCCTCGGTGCGGTGATGCGGCGGAAGCCGCCGACGCTGCCATTCGCCGATCTGCGCCGCCTGGAACTTGCAAAGGCGATCGCGCGGGATCCCAAGGTGGTGCTGGTCGACGAGCCGTTCGCCGGGCTGACGTTGGCCGAAGTCGGCGCGTTCTCCGAACTGATCTCCGGCTTCCGCGACGAGGGACGCGCGGTGCTGTTGGTGGACCACAACGTCAAGAGCGTCGCGGCGTTGGTCGATCGCGTGCTGGCGATGTATCTCGGCGAAGAGATCTGCACCGGCGCCGCCAGCGAGGTGATGAAGAACGAAACGGTGCGGCGAGTGTATCTCGGCGGCACGATCGAAACTTCGGCGCGGCCAGAGACCAGCTTCCGCGACGCGGTGCCGCTGCTGCAGGTCGAAAATCTCGACGTGTTCTATGGCAAGGCGCAGGCGCTGGAAAAGGTATCGATTCACGTCCACGAGGGCGAGTTCGTCTCGGTGGTCGGGCTGAACGGCGCCGGCAAAACCACGCTGTTCAACGCCATCTCCGGCCTTCTCCCCTACACCGGTGCGATCAAGCGCGGCGGTCAAGAGCTGCGCGGCAGCTCGGCGGCGAGGATCGCCCGCGACGGCATCGTGCAATGTCCGGAGTCGCGCGAACTGTTCGGCGAGATGACGGTGCGCGAGAATCTCGACCTCGGCGGCTATCATCTCTCCGACGACGTCCGCGACAAGCAGATCGAATGGCTGTTCGAACTGTTTCCGATCCTGCGCGAGCGCCAAAGCCAGCTCGCACAGACTCTCTCCGGCGGCGAGCAGCAGATGCTGGCGATCGGCCGCGCCCTGATGATGCAGCCGAAGATCCTGATCCTGGACGAGCCGACGCTCGGATTGGCGCCGGTGATCCTGGAGCAGTTGTCCAAGGCGCTGGAAAAGCTGCGTCAGACCTCATCGATCACGATGCTGCTCGGCGAGCAGAACGTCACCTTTGCGCTGCCGCACGCGGACCGTGTCTATGTGCTCGAACACGCCCGGATCGTGTGGGAAGGCGATCCGGCGCGCTTTGCCGCCGAGGCCGGAGAAGGCTATTTGTAGCGCCGGTCTCAGGCCGACCGGACATCAGCAAAGGGCACTAGATGGACCTGCATCTGCGCGGCAAGCGCGTCCTCATCACCGGCGCGTCGAAAGGCATCGGCGCCGCCGCCGCTGAAGCCTTCGCCGAGGAGGGCTGCCATCTGCGGCTCGCGGCCCGCAACAAGGATGCGCTCGAGTCACTCGGCGCACGGCTGCGCGAGCTTCACGGTGTCGACGTCGCGTTGCATGTCACCGACCTGCGCAACAAGGACGATCTGACGCAACTGGCAGCCCAGGCAACCGACATCGACATCCTGGTCAATAACGCCGGCGACATTCCGCGCGGCACGATCGATGCGATCGACGACGCCGCCTGGCGTCACGCCTGGGATCTGAAAGTGTACGGCTTCATCGACCTGACCCGGCTGATCTACGCGCAGATGAAAGCGCGCGGCGGCGGCGTCGTCATCAACGACATCGGCGCGGCCGGCGAACGGCTCGACGCCGGATATATTTGCGGCTCCGCCGGCAATGCGGCGCTGATGGCATTCACCCGTGCGCTCGGCGGCAGAAGCCTCGCCGACAACATCCGCGTCGTCGGCATCAATCCGGGGCCGGTCGGCACCGACCGCTATCTCGGCCGCATGAAGGGCCGCGCCAAGGCCGAACTCGGAGACGAAAACCGCTACCTGGAGCTTCAGAAACACCTCCCGCTCGGCCGCCCAGCGCAGCCGCGCGAGATTGCAGACATGATGGCTTATCTTGCTTCCGATCGCTCCGGCTACACCACCGGCGCGATCTTCACGGTCGACGGCGGCTTGAGCGGCGGCTGGCCGAGCTGACGAGCGAGGCCGGCGTCGCGCCGGCCGCAACCCTGCCATGACGATGTGCCGGCTCACCGCATCCTGCTTGCCGCTGCGACGATCGTGCTGCGGCCGCGCGGGCGGCACAACGTCGCTGTTTGATTCAGCGCAAGCCCGGCCTTATGGGCCGGAGCGTATCAAATGACACCTGCAATCGGAGATCCCGCCATGGTGTCGTCCCTCCCCCCGTCTTCCACCGAGCCTGCGCCGGATCTGCCGACGCTGTCGCACATCGGCCGGGATTTCGTCTGGGGCGTCTCGACCGCCAGCTTCCAGATCGAGGGAGCGGCGAACGAAGACGGCCGCGGACAGAGCATCTGGGACGTGTACTGCCGCGCCGGCTATGTCGCCAACAACGACACCGGCGACGTCGCCTGCGATCACTACCACCGCTACCAGGAAGACGTCGCGCTGATGAAGGTGCTCGGAATTCAGGCGTACCGGTTCTCGATCGCCTGGCCGCGGATTTTTCCGCAAGGCATCGGTCCGATCAACGAACCCGGCCTCGCCTTCTACGACCGCCTGATCGACGCGCTCGAAGCCGCCGGGATCGAGCCATGGATCTGCCTGTATCACTGGGATCTGCCGCAGGCGCTGGAAGAGCGCGGCGGCTGGCTGAACCGCGACATCGTGAGCTGGTTCGCCGACTACGCGCGGGTGATCGGCGAGCGTTACGGCAACCGGGTGAAGCGCTTCGCCACCCTCAACGAACCCGGCATCTTCAGCCTGTTCAGCCGCTCGTTCGGCGTGCGCGACCGCAGCGCCGACGACAAGCTGCATCGCTGGATTCACCACGTCAATCTCGCCCACGGTGCCGCGGTCGACGCGCTGCGCGACACCGTGCCGGACGCCAAGATCGGGCTCGTCACCAACTACCAGCCGGTCTACCCGTCGAGCGACAGGCCCGAGGACGTCGCCGAAGCCAAGCTGATCAGCGACTATTGGAACCGCGCCTTCGCCGACCCGCAATATCTCGGCGAGTATCCCGACCTGATCCGGGACGCCATCAAGCCGCATGTTCTGCCCGGCGACATGGCGCACATTCAGCGTCCGCTCGACTGGTTCGGGCTGAACCACTACAGCCCCGTCTATATCAACTCCGATCCCAGCGCGATCGTCGGCCTCGGCTGGGGTCCGAAGCCCGCCGGCATTCCGCGCTCGCCGATCGACTGGACGATCGAGCCGGAAGCGTTCCGCGACACGCTGATCGAGATCAGCCGCCGCTACGGCAAACCGGTCTACGTCACCGAGAACGGCTACGGCAGCAACGTCGAGACACCGGACGCGAACGGCGACGTGATCGATCCCGGCCGGATCGCTTTCCTGCGCGACTACATCAGCGCTCTCGACCAGGCGATCGCCGAAGGTGCCGACGTCCGCGGCTACATGGTGTGGTCGCTGCTCGACAATTTCGAGTGGGAATCCGGTTACGGCGTCCGCTTCGGCCTCACTTACGTCGACTATGCAACGCTGCGGCGGATTCCGAAGGCGTCGTTCAAATGGTTCGCCGAGGTGATCAGTCACGCCCGCGGCGGTGCCGCCTGAGCCGGTCAGCGGCGCTTACGACGGCGCCAGTTCACGCGAGGCTCCGGTTGGAGCGGCCGGAAGCCGATCCGGCATCCGGTCGATCGCGGCCAGCAGCGCCGCGACGCGATTGGCGGAGGAGCGCCAATCCGCCAAACGCTGATAATTGTCGACCAGCCAGTTCACCGCGCCCTGCACGGTAACGAAGGCGGCCGCGCTCTGCGTCACCTCGCCGAGCGTCATTGCGCCTGCGAGATATTTCGGGAAGCACAGGAAATACGCGGCGACCGGCGCGAACAGGAAGTTGCTGTGCGACACCAGCGTCATATCGACGAGCTGCCAGCACAGATCGCGCCACGACCGCAGCACCGCCTTCAGCCGCTCCGCCAGCTTGACCATCCACGCCGTCTCGTCGGCTTCGCTGGCGGGACGCCCGCCCCGCATCACCTCGGCTGCGGCGCGGAATTCGGCCTCGTTCTGATTGCGCTGTTCACTGATGCTGGTCATGCGCCGGCCGAACCACAACATCAGCGCGGTCATCACCGTCGAGTAACCGATCACGCCGACGACCAGATAGCCGGGAATCTCGGCGCGATAGCCGAACACGCTGAGATTGATGCTGCCGCCGACGCTCCACAGCACGCTGAAGAAGGTCAGCGCCGTCAGGACCGAGGACAGGAACGCCAGGATCAGATCGACCGGCGAGTCGGTGGCGATCCGGACGTCTTCGGCGAGACGATATTCCGGATTCTCCGCACCGTGATCTGTACCATCGATTGGGACGTTGTGGTCCTTTCGCGACCAGCGCGCCAGGATTTCACATGTCATCGACTCGCGCCATTTGCGCTGCCCGGTCATGCGGCCCCACACCGAGGTCGCAGCGACCACGACGCTGGTGGCCGCGAGCATCACGAAGATCCCGGTCTGCGTCCACAACGCGGCACCGTCCCGCCGCTCCAGAGCATCGAAGAAATGCCGATTCCACAAATTGAGATAAAACTGAACCAGCAGCTGCGCCAGCACCACGCCGATCAGCACCACGATCAGGCCGGTCACCCGGGGCTTGCCGCTCAGCCAAAATTTGCGGGACAGCAGCCAGAACCCGGTCAGGTTGTGGCCGTTGGAGTCGTTATGTGAGAAGAGTCCCATGATGCGATATAAGGCCCAGAGCTGCGGGTTGTGAAGCGCTCGGGGCTACCCATTGCGTCTAGTCTTGGTATCCGGTCCAACGCGCAGAACGGTGATGCAGTGATATCGCCGGCGCAATCAACTCAGGGGAGTTACAGGTGGCGGCAGATCAGGCGCTGGTAAAGGAAACCGCTTGTGCAGTGGTGGGCAAGCTCAAGTCCGGCGAGGTCACGCCGCTCGAGGTGCTCGACGTGCTTGAGGAGCGGATCGCCGAGATCGACGGCGCCGTCAACGCGCTCCCCACGCTGTGCTTCGACCGTGCCCGCGCCCACGCCACCGAGCTGATGAAGAAACCGGCCGCCGAGCGCGGCCTGCTCGCAGGGCTGCCGCTGCCGATCAAGGATCTCACCGCCGTCGCCGGCGTGCTCACCACGCAGGGCTCGCCGATCTTCAAGGACGTCGTGCCGGCCCGCTCCGACCTGATGGTCGAGAACCTCGAAGCCAACGGCGCCGTGGTCTACGCCAAATCCAACACCCCGGAATTCGGCGCCGGCGCCAACACCTTCAACGAGGTGTTCGGGGCGACGCGCAATCCGTGGGACCTGTCGCGCTCGGCGGCCGGGTCGTCCGGCGGCGCCGCCGCGGCGCTCGCATCCGGCACCGCATGGCTGGCCCAAGGCTCCGACATGGGCGGCTCGCTGCGTAACCCGGCGAGCTTCTGCGGCATCGTCGGCCTGCGCCCGAGCTTCGGCCGGGTCGCGCACACGCCGGTGGCGAAGATCGACCGCAATCTCGGCGTCAACGGGCCGATGGCGCGCAACGTCGAGGACGTCGCGCTGCTGCTCGACGCGATGAGCGGCGAATTCGCCGCCGACCCGCTGTCGATCCCCTCGCCTGCGACCTCGTTCCTCGCCGCCGCGCGGGCGCGGCAGAAGCCGCTGCGCGTGGCCTATTCGCCCGATCTCGGCATCACCCCGGTCGATCCGGAGGTCGCCGCGATCACAGCCAAGGCAGCCGAGCGCTTCGCCGAGGCCGGCGTGATCGTGGAGCAGGCGCAGCCTGATCTGTCCGAAGCGCACGAGTGCTTCCAGGCGCTGCGCGCGTTCGACTTCGCGATCAGCAAGGCCGATCTGCTGCGCACCAAGCGCGACCTGCTCAAACCGGAAGTGATCTGGAATATCGAACAGGGCCTCAAGCTCAGCGTCGACGATCTGGCCAAGGCCGAAGCGCAGCGGGTGGCGATGACGGCGCGGACCATCGAGTTCTTCCGGACCTACGATCTGCTGCTGTGCCCAGCGACGATCACCGCGCCGTTCCCGGTCGAGCAGCGCTATCTCGCCGAATGCAACGGTCATACCTTCGACAACTACGTCGAATGGCTCGGCATCGTCTACGCGATCACGCTGGTGTGCTGCCCTGCCCTGTCGCTGCCTTGCGGCTTCACCACGACCGGCCTGCCGGTCGGCCTGCAGATGGTGGCACGGCCGCGCAACGAAGCCGGCCTGCTCGCCGGCGCCGCGGTGCTCGAGGATATCCTCGGCCTGAAGGGCACGACCCCGATCGATCCGCGCCCGGCGCCTGCCAGCCTGTAGGCACCTTGCGGGACTGGCGGTTGCAACACGCTGTGCTACTCTCCGGCGTGTTGCAACATCGATAGATCCGCCGACAAAGGCGGACGATAGGGAAACGCCAATGTCCGATCATCTGAGAGCGTCCGAGACGCTGAAAATCCACGTCGACCAAGACAAATGTCAGGGCCATGCGCGCTGCAAGGCGCTGGCTCCTGAATTGTTCGAGCTCGACGACTACGGAAATGCCCACGAGATCGGCGACGGCACGGTGCCCACCGCGCTGATCGACCAGGCATGGCTGGCCAAATCCAACTGCCCGGAGAACGCGATCGTCATCGACGAGGCTTGATCACTCCGCCTTCTCACGTTCGAGCGGCGCTAAGACCGCAACGATCTTTCGCAGAGGAAACGCCAGACATGAGCGAACGCGCACCCGTCACCGACTGGGTCAGAGACTTCGACCACACCGATCCGCGCTGGACCGAGAACCCCTATCCAATCTGGGACGAGCTGCGAGCGGCCAGTCCGCTGGTCCACACCGACCGCTTTCTCGGCTGCTACATGCCGACCACGTTCGCGGCGGTGAAGGAAATCTCCTACGACACCGAGCACTTCTCGTCGCGGCGGGTCATCGTCCGCAACGTCCGCTCGGAATCGCCGCCGCCGGCGCCGCCGATCACCTCCGATCCGCCCGAGCACAAGCCGGCCAAACGCCTGCTGCTGCCGCCGTTCACGCCCGATGCGGTCGCCAAGCTCGAACCGCGGGTACGCGCGATCTGCAACGAACTGATCGATGCCTTCATCGAGGACGACGGCTGCGATGCCGCCACCGCCTATACCAAGCACATTCCGGTGAAGACCATCTGCCATATGCTCGGCATCCCGGAAGACGACAGCGACATCTTCATCCGCTGGATTCATGAGATCCTCGAACTCGGCATCAACGACGATGCCATCCTGATGAAGGCGGTGTTCGAGATGAGCACCTATTTCCAGGGGCATATCGCGCATCGCAAGCAGAAGCCGACCGACGATCTGATCAGCACGCTGATGAACGCGCGCGACGACAAGGGCCAGCCGCTATCGGACGCGCATGTGCTCGGCTCGCTGCGGCTGCTGCTGATCGCCGGCATCGACACCACCTGGAGCGCGATCGGCGCGGCGCTGTGGCACCTCGCCACGCATCCGGCCGACCGCGAACGCCTGCTCGCCGAACCGGAGCTGATGCCGACCGCGATCGAGGAATTCCTGCGCGCCTATTCGCCGGTGACGATGGCACGCGAGGTCGTGGGCGAGACCGCGATCGCCGGCTGTCCGGTGAAGCCGGGCAACATGGTGCTGCTGTCGTTCCCGGCCGCCAACCGCGATCCATCGGTGTTTCCCGACGCCGACCGAGTGATGATCGACCGCAAGGAAAATCCGCACGTCGCGTTTGGCCTCGGCATCCATCGCTGCGTCGGTTCCAATCTGGCGCGGATGGAGATGACGGTTGCGATCGAAGAGTGGCTGAAGCGGATTGCTTCGTTTAGGCTCGATCCGTCACACAAGGTGCGCTGGTCGGAGGGCACGGTGCGAGGCCCGCGCAGCCTGCCGCTGCTGTTCGACAAACCGAGCTGAGCCGGCGCTTTCAACAATCATCATTTCGGGCGTGCGCGGCGCGAGCCCGAAATGATGTCCGAATCAGGAGGCCAGCCGATGCCCACCGAACGTTTCCAATTCGAAGGCAGCGGCGGGCATCAGCTCGCGGCGGCGCTCGATCTGCCGGATGCGCAGCCACTCGCCTATGCGCTGTTCGCGCATTGCTTCACCTGCAGCAAGGACAACTTGGCGGCGCGGCGGATTTCGGCGGCGCTGGCGGCGCACGGCATCGCGGTGCTGCGGTTCGACTTCACCGGGCTTGGCGCCAGCGAAGGCGAGTTCGCCAATGCGACGTTCTCGTCCAACGTCGCCGATCTGGTTCGCGCCGCCGATCACTTGCGCGAGCGCCACCGCGCGCCGACGCTGCTGATCGGCCACAGCCTCGGCGGCGCTGCGGTGCTGGCGGCCGCAGCACAAATCCCTGAAGCAAAGGCGATCGCCACCATTGCGGCGCCGTCCGATCCGTCGCACGTCGCCGGACTGTTCGCCGAGCATATCGAAACAATCCGCAGCGAGGGCAGCGTCGAGGTCAAGCTCGCCGGCCGCCCCTTCACGATCAAGCGCGCGTTTCTCGACGACATCGCCGAACACAATCTGATGGCCGAGATCGGCAAGCTGCACAAAGCGCTGCTGATCCTGCACGCGCCGACCGACGACACCGTCGGCATCGACAACGCTACCAAGATCTTCCTCGCTGCCAAACATCCGAAGAGCTTCGTCTCGCTCGATCACGCCGACCATCTACTGAGCGATCGCCGTGATGCGAACTACGCCGCCGGGGTGATCGCCGCCTGGGCGCAGCGCTACATCGACGCCGAGCCGCCGGCTCCGACCGCCGGCGTGCCCGAAGTGCCGCGCCTCGTCACCGTGCAGGAAACCGGCGACGGCAAGTTCCAGCAGCAGATCAGCGTCGGCCCGCATCGGCTGCTGGCCGACGAGCCGGCCAGCGTCGGCGGCCGCGACAGCGGGCCGGGGCCCTACGACCTGCTGCTCTCCGCGCTCGGCGCCTGCACCTCGATGACGATGCGGCTCTATGCCGAACGCAAGGCGCTGCCGCTCGATCGCGTCACGGTGACGCTGAGCCATGCCAAGATCCACGCCGAGGATTGCGCCGAGTGCGAAACCAAGGTCGGGCTGCTCGACCGCATCGAGCGGGTGATCGGCATGGAAGGTGATCTGTTGGCCGAGCAGCGCGCCAAGCTGATCGAGATCGCCGACAAATGCCCGGTGCACCGCACCCTCACCTCGGAAGTCAGCATCATCACGCGCAGCGCCGATTGACGCTGCCGGCCGCTTCCCCGACACTGCCGAAAAACAAATCAGGGAGGCGGCGATGCCGGCAGTGGCGCGGATCGATCCGAAGACCATTTTCACGCCCGACGAATGGGCGCGGCTGACGCATCGCAGCTCGGCGCGCGGCCTGTGGCTGGTGGCGCATGCCTGGGGCACGATCGCCCTCGTCGTCGCGCTGGTGACGATCTGGCCGAACCCGTTGACCTGGCTGATCGCGGTGATGATCGTCGGCACGCGGCAGCTCGGCCTCGCCATCCTGATGCACGAGGCGGCGCATGGCGGGCTGCACCGCAATCCGAAGCTCAACGAGTGGATCGGGCAATGGCTGTGCGCGGTGCCGGTCGGCGCCGATCTGCCGGCGTATCGGCGCTATCATCTGCAGCATCACAAATACACCCAGCAGCCGGAGGACCCCGACCTGGTGCTGTCGGCGCCGTTCCCGATCAGCAAGGACAGCTTCGCCCGCAAGGCGATCCGCGATCTCACCGGACAGACCTTCGTCAAGCAGCGGCTGCCGGCGCTGAGGGCGCTGTTCGCCCCGGCGGACAGCGGCGCGCCGAAGCACGACAGCTTCGTCGCCAGCGGCAAGGCGCGCACCCAGCGCTTCCTTGCAGCCAATGCCGTGCTGCTGGCGCTGTTCTGGCTGGCCGGCGCCGGCATCTGGTTCGTCGGCGTCTGGCTGGTGGCGATGGCGACCTGGCTGCCGCTGGTGACGCGGGTGCGCAATATCGCCGAACACGCCTGCACCTCCACCAGCGCCGATCCGTTCAGCCAGGCCCGCACCACGCTGGCGAACCCGATCGAACGCGCGCTGATCGCGCCATATTGGGTCAACTACCACGCCGAGCATCACCTGTTCATGTACCTGCCCTGCTACAATCTGCCTGAGGCGCACCGGCTGCTACAGCAGAAGGGCCTGATCGACCGCGTCACCGTGGCGCCGTCCTATCGCGACGTGCTGACACTGGCGACGACGCGGCCGCGCGCGGTGACAGCGGAGTAGCTGGCGTGGCTGCTCCTCGGATCAGCGCCGGACGCCTCTTCGTCGTCATCCCATTTTCCGTCGTCGTCCTCCGCGCATGCGGGGGACCCAGTATTCCCGAGCGCCTGTGGCGCAAGTTCCGCATGGAGCAACGAGCGCTCTGGGATACTGGGTCGTCCGGACAAGCCGGACGATGACGGTTGTGCTTGGAGCGAGCGCTCCGCTCTGCCCTGCCCTCCTGCTCTGCCCTGCCGCCACCATCGATTCCAATTCCAAACTGCCATGCCTCCGCGGTCTCGCGGCGCCAACGGCGTCCGAGTTGTGCGCGCCGCGCCGCGCAAACTTGGTGGTTGGTCGCGATGGCTTGCGATCCATCGCGAAAACGCCGTCACGGCGCGCCCACCAGCGGCGAGTTTTGGCGTCGGGACCGTTCTTCCGGGAGCACAGCGAGTTGTCCGGCTCTCCCCGCCTCGGTCTGCGCCCGTCCAGCCACGCACAGGGCAGCCGCTCGTAGTAGCGGCGGCATAGCAGTTTGCTTTGCGAAAACTGCGTAAACTTGTTTTCGCTGACCTTCTGCCTCCCGGACGCTGCGGGTGCGAACCGCAACGCGCAGGACGCCGCGTCATCCAGCGGTCGCTGATTGTTCAGCTCCCACCGGACTCACCGGCCGGTCTTGCGGTCGACGACCTGCCCCGCTTCCAAGCGCCCTCGAGAAGCGCCCCTCACGGACAGGACGACGCGGACTATAGTCCCTATCGGAATATTGTCACCAGACATCCGTGCGAATGAGGAACGAAGGCGAGAGCCGCGTCGCATGCCCCAGCGGGTCAGGCCATGTCCGCCTTGTGCCCAAAGCGGCTGGGGTCGCGGTGCGGTGACAGATTTCGCGATGGGCCAATAAGCGACTTTCGCAAGCGCAAGAGCGAATCCGCACAAGATAGCGACGCCGGCCGACGGACACAGACACCCGCACAAAAACTCTAGACTTGCAGCGACAGTGAGCTTCGGCCACACCTGCGTACAATATTAATTCCCGTGGGTATCATTTTTTGAGAGCGACAGCGATGGTGGAGTGGGCACCAATATGGGTGATGCCGAACCTGCGTGTCCGCGATGCGGTAAACGGCGGCCGGGCGGCCATCGCGTCGATAAGAGACCCGCGCATTATTGAGCTCGCGAACCAGCATTCGACCTTTCGCTCTTTCATCGCGAGCTTCAAAGACGCGTTCGGCATAGCCGTCGAGCCGTCTGTCCTCATCGTCAAGAAGTCAAAGTCCAAGCCTCTGAAGCTAGAGCCGTTGGCAAGCTTTCGCGATCTAGTGGCTCTTTCCGTAATCCCCTATCAGCGCGCACAGATGATAGTGCGCCGAGGTCAGATACCGCGCATTCTGTATTCGAACACGTTTTACCTCTATCCGTGGATGCTCGACAAAAACTACCGACACCTTCTGACGAGCACGATCAGCGGCATGGGCCTGCATATGGCAAGCGAGTTCAGAGGGCAATCGTCACCGGATATTTCCGCACACGACCTTCGGCAGCATGATATCGACGAAACGTTGTTCAAGGTGTTTTTGCAGCGTTGGGAACACCGCTACTTCAAGCCAAAGCCGAGCCACACTGACATCGCTCTCTTACGTTCCTTGAACATGGCAACAGTCTCTTGTCTGACGCCGGGTGTGGTTGATACGACGATGTACGACATCGGTCGGATCGTTGCATTGTGGGTAAGCGCATTCGAGATACTGGCACATCCAGGACCAGGACAAAAAATTGACGTCACGACGATCTATGAACTCTTCGAGAACATCAATTACCAGGACACGACCCTTAGCAAGAAACTCTACAAGGCACGGACGCCACGATTAAGGAAATACACCAGAGGCAATCTGCCACAATTCGTATATGGCCCACTTTATGAAGCGCGCAACGCGTTCTTGCACGGCAACGAGGTATCACACGCAATTTTGCGACCTAAGAATTCGCAGTCTTTGCTCTTCCATTTAGCCCCGCCGCTTTACCGATTCGCACTTACTTCCGTGTTACAGATAAGTCGGACGGCCCCAATGCCACCGACAAGCGATGCGAAGGCTTTCGGCAAATACATCGTGGACGACATGGATTACTACGAAGGTCAGAAGATAGTCGAGCGAGCGATATTGAGGGCGCGGCGATCACGGAATTAACGCTGCGCATACGATTCCGATTTCATGATGTCGCGAACGGGCCACTTCCACCCACCTCAGCAGTGATCCTTACTGGTCTATGTCGGCTCCCGCCCGACTACCGGCGAGCGCGGAGCTGCACAACTGCTACA
The DNA here is from genome assembly GCF_053772255.1 of Rhodopseudomonas parapalustris. Taxonomy (NCBI): domain Bacteria; kingdom Pseudomonadati; phylum Pseudomonadota; class Alphaproteobacteria; order Hyphomicrobiales; family Nitrobacteraceae; genus Rhodopseudomonas; species Rhodopseudomonas parapalustris. Next base: position 23,856 of record NZ_JAMKBZ010000027.1, read on the forward strand.
CCGGATCTCTGACTTAAGTTCGGGAGACCGAAGGCGAGCGGTCGTATTCGCGCGCGCGCGTTGCTATCCTCACCCACGGCGGCGGAGGCTCTGAAATGCTGGGCGCCCGATCGAGCCCAGCAGTGGGCGGTGGAAAATCCAGGTCGGAAGATCAGCGACGGCGGCGTAGCAGCTCGGGGCTCCGGGTTCGCGAGCTGGAGCTCGCGCCCGGAGCGACAACTAAGTCGTGACTGATGACATGGCGTAGCTGCAGGTTCGGAAGGACCATCTCTTGGTCACGCGGCGAGGCGGCCTCGGCGGCCGTCGGCGCTTCAACGCAGGCGGACGCCGATGGTGTAGGACGGCCGCTGTGCGGGGTCGCGCTGGCTTCGCATCAGGCGCAGATCGTCGTCGAGGTAGATGTTCTCCATCATCGGCTTGGCCTGGAACGACTTCGCCAGCCGCTTCGCTGATGCCGCGTCGAGGCCGCTGAGGTCGGGGGCGCCCAGGGTGGCGTTCGCGGTGTCGGAGCGATCGATTGTCTGTGCCAGCACGGCATCGAACCAGGCTTCTGCGTCGTCGATGCTGAGGCCCTTGTCGCGCCGGCCGCGCGCCAGCTCGATGCCGATATTCTCGATCAGCCACCGCCCGCCTGTGACCTCGAACCGCTGCACCAGCATCAGATTGCAGGCGAGGCCGAGCGGCGTCAGCCGGTGCAGCAGCGCGTTCTGGTGCCCCGGCGCATGGTGCGCGACGTTGGCGTAGAAGCCCCGATCACGGAAGATCTGGTAGGACTGCGCGGGAATCCGGCCCGGCAGCGCATGGTGAAACGGGATGGTCGACCACACCGGCGTCCACACCCCGATCACCGCCGCGACCTGATCCTCGGCGCGCGGATACGGATTGCGCCGCGTCAGTTCGTCGACATAGGGCGCGAGTGGACCGTCCAGCAGTGCGAGCTTTTCGCTCAGCCGCTTGTCATCCTGGCCTTCGACCAGTTGCAGCAGCCGGGTCTTGAGTGCCTGGGTACTCAGCAACGCGAGATCGGCGCCGCTCACCTTGTCCAGCATGGACAGAGCCCTCCGATGATGATCGAACCTCGTACCTCTCCTGCGAAACCTCAACTATCCCCGGACCTGCGAAGTTCCTGTTCTGAAGCCGGTATAATAAGCGGACAGCCTTGAGGGCGCGTGGTGATGTCTCGGACCTTCAATCTCTCTGGCGGATTCGGCTTGATACGACATCTTCACCGTTATTCGCGGACGTGTCACCGGGGCCGGCCCGATGACAGGTCCGCGCGCACCCGCACTCCCTCGCCACCGCGCAAGTCCGAGGCGATGATGTCAGAGCGTCTTTCGCAATGACAGTTGAGAGAACTACTCGGGCCTGAGGATCACGCGGTCGCGGGACGAATTGGCGACGGCGCGGTAGGCCGCTTCGGCCTGCTCCAACGGGTAGATCGCACTGGCCTGAATCGGGAACGGCTTCAGATGCCCGCCGGCGAAGCCATCGCCGAGCGAGCGCAGCACCTCGCCGGTGCCGATCGAGGAGAATGCCAGCGTGTCGATGCCGACGTAAGTGTGCTGGCCGCGATAGAACGCGAGGATGTCAAACTCGACGATCCGGTGAACCGCAGCGATCAGGATCTGCCGGCCGCGCAGCGCCAGGCACTGGTTCGCCGCCTTGAAATACGGATCGCCGACGGTGTTGAACACCACGTCGGCGCCCTTGCCGCCGGTGAGTTCACGCACCTTGGCGGCGACGTCGGCGGACGACGAGTAGATGATCTCCACCGGCGCGGTGGCATGGCCCGCATAGGCTTCCGCCTTGCGCACCACACCGATCAACTTGGCGCCGCGCCAGGTGGCGATCTGCGCCGCCGCCTGCCCGACCTTGCCGTTGATGCCCATGATCACCAGCGTCTCGCCGGCAGCAAGTGCGGCGCGGCGCAGGCCTTCGGTCGCGGTGACGAACGGCACGCCGATCCCGGCCGCCTCCTCCCACGACACGCTCGCCGGCTTCTTGACCAGCGCGTCGGCCTCGACCACCAAATGGCTGGCGTGCGTGCCGTCGCGGCGGATGCCGAGATCGCCGGACGAGCCGAACACCTCGCGGCCGATCCATTCGGCCGGACCATCGATGACGCGGCCGGCGAAATCGCGCCCCGGCGTGCGCGGAAACACCGCGTACGGCATCAGCCCGCTCGCGGCCTTGACGTCGGACGGATTGACCGCCGCCGCCTTCACCTCGATCAGCACCTCGGAAGCCGCGCGCCGTGCCAGCCGCTGCGTCTCGATCGCCGGCACGATCGCCGCCACGTCGGCAGCTTTGGTGTTGATGCGAACGCAGCGCGCGTCGATCGACGTCGCATCGGCAACGGAAGTCTCGGTCATGGCGGCAAACCTCGGCTGGAACGGAGGCCGCGTTGTGCCAGATTCCGCCGTGGCGGGCTATGCGGCGGGCCGCGCGCTCATCGTCAGCAGATCGTAGCGTGCGACCGGCTCGCCGTTCTGGTTGACGACCTCGACATCCCAGCGCACCTCGCCATATTCCGGCCGCCGCGCCGGCGATTTCTGCTTCACCGTCAGCTTCACCTTGATGCTGTCGTCGGGCGAGACGGGTTTCAGGAAGCGCAGATTATCGAGGCCGTAATTGGCGAGCAGCGGGCCCGGCGCCGGATCGACGAACAGCCCGGCGGCGAACGCCAGGATCAGATAGCCGTGCGCGACGCGGCCGGGGAAGAACGGGTTCGCCTTCGCGGCGGCTTCGTCCATGTGGGCGTAGAACGTATCGCCGGTGAAATGTGCGAAGTGCTCGATATCTTGAAGCGTGATCGGCCGGCTCGCGGTCTCGATGCTCTGGCCGATTTCGAGCTGGTTGTAGTTCAGCTTGAACGGATGCACCTCGGCCGCCGGCGCCGGCGCGCCGCGGCTCCAAGTGCCGGTGAGTGCCGCGAGCCGCCGCGGCGACGCCTGGATCGCGGTGCGCTGCATGTAGTGATACACGCTGCGCAGGCCGCCGAGTTCTTCGCCGCCACCGGCCCGGCCCGGACCGCCATGCAGCAGCGCAGGCAGCGGCGAGCCGTGGCCGGTGGATTCCGCCGCATCGTCGCGATCGACGATCAACAGCCGGCCGTGGAACGGCGCCAGCCCGAGGATCATCCGCTCGGCAACGGCGTCGTCATAGGTGAACAGCGACGCCACCAAACTACCCTCGCCGCGCGCCACCAGCTCGATCGCCTGATCGACATCGTCATAGGCCAGCACGGTGGCGACCGGGCCGAACGCCTCGGTGGCGTGAACATGCTTGGCCTGCATCGGCTCGCGGGCGCATAGCAGCACCGGCGATAGATAGGCGCCCGCCTGGGTGTCGATGCCCTCAGCTTCGCAGACGTTCGGGTCGCCGAACACGATGTCGGCTTCGCTCTGCAGCGTCGCGATTGCCGCCCGCACGGCCTCGCGCTGGCTGCGGCTGACCAAGGGGCCCATCGCCTTGTCGTCACGGCGCGGATCGCCAAGCTTGACCTCGGCGAGCTTGGCTTTCAGCGCCTCGATCACCGCGGCCTCGATCGCGCGCGGCACCAGCACGCGGCGGATCGCGGTGCATTTCTGCCCGGCCTTCGCGGTCATCTCGCGCACGATCTCGCGGACCAGCAGATCGAACTCCGGCGCGTCCGGCATGACGTCCGGCCCGAGGATCGCGGCGTTGAGCGAGTCGCGTTCGGCGATGAAGCGGATCGCATGGCGGGCGACGTTCGGATGCGCCTGCAGCTTCTCGGAAGTTTCGAGCGAACCGGTGAAAGCGATCACGTCCTGACCGCTCAGGTGATCGAACAGATCGCCGGTGCCGCCGCAGATCAGTTGCAGCGCGCCTTGCGGCAGCAGCTTGGATTCGTCGATCAGCTTGACCAGCGCCTCGGCGAGGTAAGCGGTCGCGGTCGCCGGCTTGGCAATCACCGGCACGCCGGCGAGCAGCGCCGGAGCCAGCTTTTCCAAGAGGCCCCAGCACGGGAAGTTGAAGGCGTTGATGTGCACCGCGACGCCGCGGCGCGGGACGAGGATGTGCTGGCCGACGAAGCTGCCACGCTTCGATAAGGACTCGACTTCGCCCTCGGTGATGAACGGCGTATCCGGCAGTTCGCGGCGGCCACGCGAGGCGAACGCCGCCAGCGTGACAAGGCCGCCGTCGATATCGATCGCGTTGTCGCGGCGATTGGCGCCGGTGTCGGCCGCGAGCGCATACAGCGTCTCCTTGCGCTCCGTCAGGTACGCGCCGAGCGCTTTCAACATGTCGGCGCGCTGGTGAAACGACAGCTTGCGCAGGTTCGGCCCGCCGACTTCGCGAGCGTGTTCGACCATCGCCTTGACATCCAGCCCGGCGCTGGCGGCGCGCGCCACCACTCGGCCATCGATCGCGCTTGGGATCTCGACCAGGCCGCTCTCCGGCGTCACCCAGCGGTCGCAGACGAGGCTTTGCAAGGTGACGGTCATGGAGTCCCTCCCGATGGCGGCCCACGGTTCGCGGCGCGGTTTGACGTCCACGCCGGCCGTTGACACGATGTTGGCTTGGGCTAATAATTGACTGACCGATCGTTCAATTCAAGAGGCTTTTGAAAAGCCCCGATACGGTGAGGGAGAGAAACGTGGACGAGGTCCTGATCGACGATCGGGGGGCGTGGCGCGTGATCACGCTGAACCGGCCGGACCGGCTGAATTCGTTCAACGCGGCGATGCACCGTGCGCTCGCCGCAGCGCTCGACGCGGCGCGCGATCCGGCCTGCCGCGCGGTGCTGCTGACCGGCGCGGGACGCGGCTTTTGCGCCGGACAGGATCTTGCCGACGTCGCGGTGACGGACGGCGCTGCGCCCGATCTCGGCGTCACCATCGACGAGTTCTACAATCCGCTGGTGCGGCGCATCCGTGCGCTGGACAAGCCGGTGGTGTGCGCGGTCAACGGCACCGCGGCCGGCGCCGGTGCCAATATCGCGCTGGCTTGCGACATCGTGCTGGCGGCGCGCTCGGCCAAGTTCGTCCAGTCGTTCGCGAAAATTGGCCTCGTGCCGGATTCCGGCGGCACTTGGCTGCTGCCGCGGCTGATCGGCGATGCCCGCGCCAAAGCGCTGGCGATGCTGGCCGAACCGATCGGCGCCGAGACCGCGGCGGACTGGGGCCTGATCTGGCGCGCGGTCGACGACGATCAGCTCCGCGGCGAAGCCGAGAAGCTGACCGCGCATCTCGCCACCCAGCCGACGCAGGGGCTGGCGTTGATCAAGCAGGCGCTCGCGGCGGCGGCGACCAATACGCTCGACGCCCAGCTCGACCTCGAACGCGATCTGCAACGGAAGGCCGGGCGCACGCCGGACTACGCCGAAGGCGTCGACGCCTTCATCGCCAAGCGCGCGCCGAACTTCACCGGGAGAGCATCGTGACCGTGCAGGACGAGCTGTCGCCCGACGCGCTGGCGCGGGCCTGCGCCGATGCGATGTGGGCGAACGATCACGCCAGCAAGGGGCTCGGCATGGAGATCGTCGAGATCGGCGCCGGCTTCGCCACGCTGGCGATGACGGTGACCACCGAGATGGTCAACGGCCACGGCATCGCCCATGGCGGCTTCATCTTCACCCTCGCCGACAGCGCCTTCGCCTATGCCTGCAACTCCTACAACGACTCGACCGTCGCGGCGCAGGGCGCGATCAGCTTCATCCGCCCCGGTAAGCTCGGCGCGCGGCTGGTAGCGAGCGCGCGCGAAGTCTCACGCTCCGGCCGCAGCGGCATCTACGACGTCCGCGTCACCTCGGGATCGGTGGTGATCGCCGAATTCCGCGGTCATTCGCGCTCGATCGGCGGCGCGCTGGTGCCGCAACACCAACCAAACCAACGTTGAGGGAGGAGACGGCAATGGCCGCGACGGTGCACCAGATCAAGCCCGGCACTTACAATCCCGAACTCGACGACGCCGAGCGCGCCTCGCGCGACGAGATCACGGCGCTGCAGACCAAGCGGCTGGCGTGGTCGCTCAAGCACGCCTACGACAACGTCGCGCACTACAAGGCCGCGTTCGACGCCAAGGGCGTGCATCCATCGGACTTCCGCCAGCTCTCCGATCTGTCGAAGTTTCCGTTCACGGTGAAGACCGACCTGCGCGACAACTACCCGTTCAAGATGTTCGCGGTGCCGCGCGAAAACCTGGTGCGGGTCCACGCCTCGTCCGGCACCACCGGCAAGCCGATCGTGGTCGGCTACACGGCGAACGACATCGACACCTGGGCGACCGTGATGGCACGCTCGCTGCGCGCCGCCGGCGCGCGGCGCGGCATGATCATCCACAACTCCTACGGCTACGGCCTGTTCACCGGCGGGCTCGGCGCTCATTACGGCGGCGAGAAGCTCGGCTGCACCGTGGTGCCCGTCTCCGGCGGCATGACCGAGCGGCAGGTGCAGCTCATCAACGATTTCCGGCCCGATATCATCACCGTGACGCCGAGCTACATGCTGGCGATCCTCGACGAGTTCAAACGCCAGGGTCTCGACCCGCGGGCCTCGTCGTTGAAATACGGCGTGTTCGGCGCCGAGCCCTGGACCAATGCGATGCGCGCCGAGATCGAGCAGGCGTTCGACATGGACGCGACCGACATCTACGGCCTTTCGGAAGTGATCGGCCCCGGCGTCGCGCAGGAATGCGTCGAGACCAAAGACGGCCTGCACATCTGGGAGGATCACTTCTACCCCGAGGTGATCGATCCGGAGACCGGCGAGGTGCTGCCCGATGGCGAGAAGGGCGAATTGGTGTTCACCTCGCTGACCAAGGAAGCCTTCCCCGTCGTCCGCTATCGCACCCGCGACCTGACGCGCCTCCTGCCCGGCACCGCGCGCCCCGGCATGCGGCGGATGGAGAAGATCACCGGCCGCTCCGACGACATGATCATCCTGCGCGGCGTCAACGTGTTTCCGACCCAGATCGAGGAAGTGCTGCTCGGCACCGACTGGTGCGGCGGCCACTTCATCATCGAGCTGACCCGCGAGGGCCGGATGGACGAGATGACGGTGCTGGCCGAGGCGCGCGCCGAGAGCTGGGACGGCGCCGGCCTCGTCCCGCACGCCGAACGCGTGGCCACTTACATCAAGAACACCATCGGCATCTCCACCACGATCAAAGTCGTGCCGCCCGACACGCTGGAACGCTCGCTCGGCAAAGCCAGGCGGGTGTTCGACAAGCGGCCGAAGGGTTAGCTCACAACGTCATTCCGGGGCGCTCGCGCGTAGCGAGCGAACCCGGAATCCCGGCGTTCGGAAAGAAGGTTTTGCCCCGCTCTGCCCGTTGCTGATTCCGGGTTCGTGCAGCTTCGCTGCACGCCCCGGAATGACAAGCCTCTCTCTAAGCTAATCCGCGCCGCGCAGCCGCGAGGCGGCGAGCAGCACGAGGCCAGCGCCGGCGACCGACCAGCACGCGACCGGCGCCCATTGTAGCAGCGGCGCGTAGTCCGGCAGCTTCTGCATCCCGCCAGCCACTGCCGCCATCCGTGCGAAGGTCGCCAGCGCCAGTGCCGAGAATACCAGCCCGGCCAGCTTTCCCTCGGCGCCGGTGCGGCCGATCGCCAGCGCCGCCGATACCGCGCTCATCAGCATACAGCCCCACGCCGCGCCGGCGACGAATTGCGCGGCGATCAGGACGGTGAGCGACCCGGACAGTTCGGCGATGCCGACAGCTATCGCGCCGATCAGGCCGGCGACCCCCATCACGATCAGTCCGCCGCGATGCTTAACCACGAGGCTGGCCGGAAACAGCGCCAGATTGAAGCCGATCCAGAACACCGGCATCAGCCATTGCAGATCGTCAGGCTCTGCGAAGCGCGCAAACAGGTTGGCGCTGTTGATACTGAAATGAAGCTGATAGCCGAGCGCAAGGATCAGCATCCCGGCGACGAACAGCGCCGGTACCTTGCCGAGCGGTTTGACCGCCGGGCGCGGCGGCGCGGGCGCGCGCTGCCCGGCGAGGCTGCGTTCGACCTTGATCAGCACCAGCGTGGTGATCATCAGAACGGCGCTTGAGATCGCGAACGGGACCAGCGGATCGATCTCCCTCAACACCACGCCGAGATAGGGCGACACCGCGCCGGCGAGGCCGTAGCCGAGCATGGTCAACGCCGAGAGGAACGGCAGCGACGGCCGCGCGCCGTATTTCCCAAACAGCGTCAGCGGCGGCGCACGCAGCACCGAGGAGCTCGCGGCCCACACCACGATCAGCGCGATCAGCCCTACTTGCGCGCCGGACCCCTGCCCGGCCACCAGCGGCATGGCGACGAAGGCGGCGCAGGACAGCGCGGCGACGATCGCAACGAAGATGCCGAGCCGGCCGACCAGTGCCGACACCCGGTCGGCGGCGATCCCCATCACGGTGTCGGTGATGGTGAAGATCGCCTGGTCGAGCATCAAGATCAGGATCACCGCGACGGGCGCGATCCCGACCTCGGAGGCGAGCTTCGGCAGATAGATCACGTAGGTGGTCCACAGCAGCGTGAACAGCAATTGCAGCAGCGCCACATAGACGCCCGCGCGGGTGACCGCGCTCGCCGGCTTCGCTTCGACGTCGTCGTTCGCCGCTTCGGTCATGAGCCCCCTTTGGGTCGTGCCTGCGCGCCGCGCGGCGCTACAGCGCCTTACGGAAGGTGAGATTGATCCGTTGCCGGCCGAGCAGCGGATGCTCGCCGTCCTTCAGCGTCAGCACGCCATGATACACCAACCGCGACGGCCCGCCCCAGACGAACACATCGCCATGGCGGAGCTCGTAGCGCCGCGGCTTGTCGCTACGCGCCATGCCGCCGAACTGAAACGTCGCCGGTAGCCCCAGCGACACCGACACGATCGGCGCCGAGAAATCGACTTCATCCTTGTCCTGATGCAGCGCCATCTTGGCACCGGGGACATAGCGGTTGATCAGACAGGCGTCGGGATCGAAGCCGGTAAAGCCGGCCTCGGCGGCGGCGCGCTGCGCCAGATCGCGCAGCACCGCGGGCATTTCCGGCCACAGCGCAGCGCTGTCCGGATCGCTCGACGAATAGCGATAGCCGCGGCGGTCGGTGACCCAGCCGGCGGTGCCGCAACTCGTCATCGCCACGCTCATGGTATGGCCGCCCGGCGTCATCATGTGGCGGAACGGCGCGCGCGCGACGACGGCGTCGATCGCGGCGAGCACGTCATGCTCGTTCTCGCGGGCAAAGCCGCGCAGCAGCGCGGCGCCGGGCGCGATGTCCTCACGGCCCGGCAGCGGCGCGTCGAGGCTGTCGAACAAATCCGCCATCACGCGCTGCTCCCCTTCACATTGCCGCCGAACTGCCAGTCCGCCGTCTCCACCGCCAGATCAATGAAGGCGCGCACCTTGGCGGAGAGCAGCCGCGCGGTCGGATACACGATCGCGATCGGCAGCGGCGGCACCTCGTAGTCGGCGAGCACGATCTGCAGCCGCCCCGCCGCGATCGCGTCGGCGGCCTGATAGGCCAGCACGCGCGCGAGCCCGCCGCCGCGCTCGGCATCCAGAATCGCGACATCGGCCACATTGCTGACGAGGCGGGGCGCACACGGGACGCGAACATCGCGGCCGTCGACGATGAAGCGCCAGCCGATCGGCGCGCCGGTCTGCCCGAAATGCACGACGTCATGGGCTGCGATCTCGTCCGGCGTCGCCGGCACGCCGCGCGCCGCCAGATAGTCCGGCGACGCCACCACGATCCGCCGCATCGCGCCGAGCTGCCGCGCCACCAGACTGGAATCCGACAGATGCCCGATCCGGACCGCGCAATCGACGCCGTCTTCGACCAGACTGATCATCAGGTCCGACAGCCGCAATTCGCCGGTCACCTCCGGATAGCGCCGCAGATAATCCGACAGCAGCGGCGCGACATAGCGCCGGCCGAAGCCGACCGGCGCCGACGCCACCAGCCGGCCCGACGGCGTGACGCGCTCGGCAGCGGCCGAGGCGTCGGCTTCTTCGAGATCGGAAAGGATCCGCCGCACCCGCTCCAGATAGCGCGCGCCGGTGTCGGTGAGCGCGACCGAGCGCGTCGTCCGCTGCAGCAGCCGGGTGCCGAGACGCTGCTCCAGCGCGGCAACGAGCCGTGTCACCGCCGACGGCGACATCCCGAGCTTGCGCGCTGCGGGCGCAAAACCCTGCAGCTCGGCGACGGCGACGAAGGCGCTCATGGTGTCGAGACGATCCATCGCACTATTTCAAATGGCGCAACAATGAAGTGTCAAATCAACTGATTGTTCTGCACGGCACACAGAACGATTTATCCGGGAGACATCGAGTAGGAGGGTCCCATGACCGAAGCGCTGCAGGTTTCCAGCGACATCGCCTTCACCCCGGCCGTCAAGGCGATCCAGACCCGCAAGGGATCACGCGATTCCTATGCCCGCGTCGAGCGCAACGGCGGCTGGGCGACCACGATCGACGACAACCTCGCCGCCTTCCTCCACGCCCAGACCAGCGTGCTGCTCGCCACCGCGAGCGCCGACGGACAACCCTATATCCAGCACCGCGGCGGCCCGGCCGGCTTCCTGCAAGTGCTCGACGCCCACACGATCGGATTCGCCGACTTCAAGGGCAATCAGCAGTTCATCACCCAGGGCAATCTATCCGAAAATCCGAAGGCCTATCTTTTCGTGATCGACTATGCGCACCGCCGGCGCATCAAGCTCTGGGGCCGCGCGAAGGTGATCGAGGACGATTCGGACCTGGTCGCCCGGCTGATGCCGAAGGGCTACAAGGCACGCCCCGAACAGGCGATCCTGTTCGAGGTTGCGGCGTGGGACAGCAACTGCCCGCAGCACATCCCGCAGAAGTTCGATGCGGCCGATGTCGCAGCAGCGATCACCACGCGCGACATCCGGATCGCCGAACTCGAGGCGCTGCTCGAAGCCGCCACCCAGGCGCAAAAATAATCGACACGTTCGTGGGTCCGGCGCCGGCCGCCGGTTTCCCCTACGGCCGGCGCGGGATAAGAGTGGGCGATGAGCGCCCTCGCCCCGATCGATGCAAATCCGTGCCAGAGCTGCGGCGCATGCTGCAGCTATTCAGAGAACTGGCCGCGCTTCACGATCGAGGATGATTTCGCGCTCGACGCGATTCCGGCAGCACTGGTCAATGCGCGGCAATCGGGGATGCGCTGCGAGGCCGATCGATGTGCCGCGCTGAGCGGAACGATCGGGCAAGCGACCGCCTGCACGATCTATGCCTTACGTCCCGAAGTGTGCCGCGACTGCCAGCCCGGCGATCCGGAATGTGCCATGGCACGGCGCAAGTTCCGGCTGCCGCCGCTGCCGACCGCCCCGGACGAGGACGATCAGTGGGCCGAGTCCGGCCCCTCGCCTTCGCCGAGTTCCAAGTCGGTCTCCTGATCGAGCGGCGCGAAGCTGGCGAGCGGTGCGGTCGACAGCGTGATCGCCTTGCGCTGCGAGTAACTGCTGATCGCCGGCCGGCGCTTTTCATGCGCCAGGGCGTACAGCACGGAACCTGCGCGCCCGCCGGCCTGGATCAGATCGCGCTCGTCGCAGCTTGCCGCCACTGCCAGAGCCAGCGGCTGCAGGTGAGCGCGGCGGTAGCAGAACAGCGCCAGCATCGCCCGGACGTCGCCCGACACGCTGTCGACGAGCTGCGGCAATCCATTTTCGTTGGCGCGATACATCTGGCCCAGCAGTTCCTCACGGACCGGGCAAGCGTCGTTCTCGAAAGCTTCACGGCTGGACCACATCGGCGTTCTCCCGAACAGGTGACGATCGCGAAGATGCGGCCGATTTTGTTAATGAGCTCTTAACTACACAACCTGATACCAGTACCAGCCCCTGCGCCCAGCGCATGGAACTAAACGTCGATCACGTTTTGCGACCATGGTCGTTTTCGTCGTGACGCCGCCATCTAATCGTTTAACTATGGATGCGCCGCCTTCGAGCGGCTCGCGGTTCAGTGAGTTGATTCATCTGGCATGATGGAGATTACCCATGACTGATCCGGTCACATTGTTCCCCAATCTGATGCAGCCGGCGGCCAAGACCTACGCCCCGATGGGAATCAAGTTCTGGGAGAGCGAGGAAACGGTCCTCGATAACATGAAGGAATTCGCCGACGGCTGGTTCGAACGTCGACGAATTGGAACCCGCGCCGCGCTGGAGACGGCCCGGCGGATCGGCGAAGCGAGCAGCCCGCTCGACGCTTTTCGCGAGTATCAGGACTGGCTCGGCGGCGCGATGGCGCGTCTGCTGGAAGACAGCATGGCGTTCCAGCAGCAATTCATGAAAACTAACGCCAAGTTGGCACCCCATCCGCCGCGTTATGACGAGCCGGCCGAGGCGAGCACCGCGCCGGATGCGCGGCTGAGCGCGTGAGCTTCGGCGTCGGCGCGACCGATCGCGGGTGATCATAAGGTCGGCGACAGTTCCAGCGTGTCGACGACCGGCAAGCTGAGTTCGACCCGATTGCGACCATTGAGCTTGGCGCGATACAGCGCGTTGTCGGCGCGCGCGACGAGAGTTTCGGCGTTATCGCCTGGAAGCACCTGGGCTACGCCGAAACTCGCGGTGACGGTGCCGACCTGTTCAAAGATGGTATGGGCGACGAGAAGCCGGAGCTTCTTGGCGGTTTCATAGGCTGCCTGAGCGTCGGTATCGGCGAGCAGCAACGCGAATTCCTCGCCGCCCCAGCGCACCAACAGATCGGAGCGCCGCACGCTGGCGGCCACCGTCTGCGACAACCGGATCAGCACCTGATCGCCCATCGGGTGCCCGTAGATATCGTTGACCTCCTTGAAGTAGTCGATATCGAAGATGATCAGCGAGAACGGCTGGCCGCTGCGCTCAGAACGCGCCAGTTCCTTGTCGAGCCGCTCGTTGAAGGTCATGCGATTGAACAGGCCGGTGAGCGCATCTGTCGCAGCCTGCCGGGCGAGATCCTGCGACCGGAGCTGCAGTTCCTCATGGAGCTGGCGTTGCAGCCGGTCGCGCACGCCGCTATCGAGCCCGAAGAAGTAGAACAGCGCCGCGATCGCGACCTGCAGCGTGATGAAGATGCCGAGCAGACGGCTGGCGAAAATGCCCTTCACCGGAACTGCGATCACCAGTGACGCCTGGGTTTCGGCGATCGGCTCGCGCAGCACATAGCTGCGCCGCCCGCCGAATTCCATCCAGCCGCCGCCGAACACTTCGTGCGCCAGCATCAGTTGCCGTTGCGGCGCACCGAGCTGTTCGGTGAGCAACTGCCGCGGCAGACCAGGGCGAGGCCACAGCGTCCGCAGGTACTCGTCGTTCCGGTTGGTGATGATCACCACGCCGCGTTCATCGACCACGAAGAACGCCTGATCGAACCGCACCATCACCGCCGCCAGATCCTCGAGCGAGATTTCCAGCACTGCAACGCCGTCGATGGTATCTTCGGCGCTGCGGATCGGATACGCGGTCAGATACGTCCTGAGACGGTCGGGGGGATCGACGCGAAATTCCCGCACGGCCCGGCCTCGGATCGCCTGCTCGAACCAATCGGTCGCTCGCAGGTTCGGCTGGCCGAGCCAGCTCTTATCGGAACCGTTCGACGATACGACGATATCGCCGGAACGATTGACGATGAAGCTGCGCACCGCATGAACGGCCCCGGCATCGAGTTCGAGCAGTGCCCGCATCGCCTCCGGGCTGCTGCGATCCGCTCCGGTCAGCAGCGGCTGCGCCGACGGCGAGTTTGCGAACGCCTTCACCAACGCATCGGCGATCGCGATCTCGCGTTCCAGGCTGCCGACCAGCAGCACGGCGTCACCGGCCACCTCGGTTTCCGTGTCCTGACGATGGATTTCGCCGAGATAGTTGGTCAGCGCCCAGCCCAACAGCAGAATCGTCAGCAAGCTCGTCAGCACGCCGATGAATTGCCGCTTCAGGTGCCGCGAGTAGCCCGGATAGTCGAGCGTCTGCATCACCCGGCGGCCCCACGCCGCCCAGGCCAGCGCCGCCAGCATCACGGCGAGCAGCCCACGCACGAGCTGAATCGGAACGCCGGTGAGGCGCTGGAAGCTGTCTTGATTGACGACGTCGGCCGGCCAGAACGGCGCCGGCGCGACGATCACCCCGGCCACCAGACCATAGCCGATGAATCCGGCTGCGACCGCAGCCATCAGCCATCGCCCGGACTCCGGGTAATCGGCACGAAGCGAAAACAGCGCGAGGCCGACCGCGATCGCTCCGGGTGCGGCGAGCAGATAGCGCGCCACCGCCTTGGCGGACCAAATGCCGTCCGCCACGCCCACCGCAACAATCACCAACAGGATCGGGATGAAGATCCACGGCCCGGGCACCGGTAAGCCGCGCGACTGCAAGCCTTGCCGGCCAGCCTCTGCCAGCAGCACGAACGACGCCGTCATCAGCACCGCGCGCGCGAGCAGGAACTCGCCGGCATCGCCGGCGATCAGCGCAATCATGTCCAGCCATTCGCTGGCGCCGTGGACGCAGCCGAACAGACCGGTCAACCGGATCAGAGGACGGTGATCGTCGTCGAGGCGGCGCGCGAATGCCAAGCACAGCGCGCCGAGCAGCATGAACGCCAGCCCGTAGAAGAAGAAGATGAAGTCGAGCTGGGATTCGAGATAACGGGCCATGGAATTTGGACTTGCTGCTCCCTCCGCCACGACCTCGCGCGCGGTCAGCCTCGCCTGCTGATCGCAGCGATATTAATCGATTACATGTCGTCCGGCGGTTAATGCGCTACCGCGTACAACTACGTACTGGCGCGAAAAGCCCGTCGATGGTTACGCATCGATGATGTTTATGAGTTTTCCGTGGATGGAACCCGGCAAAACGGGGCAATCATGCACCACAGGTTGCAGCACTGATCGTCAGCACCCGCCACGGAGTTCCACTGCAAAGCGTCACGTTCTGGCGTTGGCGATCAGACGTTGGCGGCGAGCACGATCGACAGGCCGAAACCGGTCAGATGATGCAGGGCCTGGTCGGTTCCGATCAGCCACCAGAACCAGATATCCTGATTAGTCACGTCGTAAGTCGCGACGAGGAAACCCTTGAGGCGATCGATCGCCAGATGGATGACGAAATCGATCGGGCCGATGTACCAGAACTGCGGCGCGACGATCAGCATCAGCAGCGTCGTCATCACCAGATGCACGCTGCAATGCGCGAGCAGCGGCAGCGCCCAGCCGGTCTTGGCGTCCTTGCCCATCGCCATCCATTTGTTCTGGAAAATGAAGTCCGCGAACACATGTTTGACGGTGAGGAGCAGCATCCAATAGATCAGCGCTCCGACGGCAATCGACGACGACAGATCGGGAAGGATCAAGCTCGCACCTTCGCTTGGGCTCGGCAGGCGGTGGAGGCGACGACAGCCGGCTTGCGGCCATTCCATCGTCCGACGTCCCGCACGAACGCTTCGCAACGAAGCCGACCGGGATCGGCCAGCGCGTTTTTATGGCATTTCCGGCGACCGAATGCACGCGGCGGACGGCACGCCGGGTTGCCGTGCCTGTGAACTTCCCGCGCCGCACCCGTCGCACACGACGATACCGGCAGGCCCTGCACAGCGGCCGTCACGACGCCGCCGCCTGCGCCGCTGCGGCTCTGGAACGCGCCCGAATTGCCTCGATCGCACGCTTCAACTTGGTCTGCTTGCGTTCCGGCAAAGCGGCGGCGCGCGCATCGGCGATCGCCTGCGCAAGATCCGTCAGCGGCAGCCTGCCGTTGACCGCCGGCTTCACCAGTTCGTCGACGATCAGCGTCCAATTCGCCATGCCGTAGCGATAGCCGTCGCCATAGCCACGAACCATGGTGGCGCTTTCGATCACCGCGACCGCCGCGTCCGGACGCATGGCCAGGCTGCGATCGATCATGTGCAGCCAGCGCTCGATCCATTTGCGTTCGTTGGCGTAGCGGATCGACAACAGGCGCCAGCGCCGCAACCAGGCGATGATCCGCAGCTTGCGGACGCCGAGCCATCCGCTGCCGTTGAAGCGCATCTTCACCGGCATATGCAGCCAGCCGAGATAGTCCAGCACTTTGAGCGTTGGATCCGCGACCACGACCGGCAGCGCCGCCACAACCTCGTCGATCCGGAAACGGCATCTGCGGTCGATCCGCGGCTTCGCCCGGCCGGCAGGAGCGCTCGCCGCCTCCTGCAGCGTGAGCTGCGCGATCCGAATCGGATCCTCGTAGGCCATCCGCATCGCCAGCAGCTCGGCGATCCGCAGCAACATCGCGTCGTCGATGTCGCGGCGACCAATGAAGCGCAACAACCGGTCGAGATACAACCGCGCATAGCGGCGGCCCTGATAGATCACCAGCCGAGCGGCCGCCTCCTCCAAGGCCTGCGCGACCGGCGGCGACACCTGAGCCGGCGCCGTCAGCACCACCACGCGATCGTTCTCGCCGAGCATTTCGGCGAGCGTGAAACGAAGCGCGTCGATGTAACCGGCCAAGTCGGCGTCCTCAGCCGGTCCGACCGACGGCGTCGGTCCGCGGCGGCTGCGTCGTCTCGGCCAGCCTCGCCTGCAGCGACTCGATGTTCTCGAACAGCCGCGCACTGGCGAGCCGCAGGAAGTAGAAGCCGAATTCCGGGTTCTGAACGTACAGCTCTTCGACCTGGCGATAACTCACGCTGAGCACCATCCCTGATTCGACGCATTCCAGCGTCTGCGTCCTGGTGTGGGTCGGCGACAGCATCCCGAGCTCGCCGACGATCGCGCCGATCGGCAGCTCGATGCCGGATTCGACCAGACGAAACCGGCCGCTGACGATGTAGAACATCTCCTCGGCCCGCTCGTCCTTGTAGAACAGCTCCTCGCCGGCGACGCATTTGCGTTTGGTCATGAACGGCTTCAGCCAATCCATCGACAGGTCGCTGCTCACCGACTTCTTCACGTCGCGCACGAGCTGCAGCATCTGGTGCAGGCGCCAGGCGTTGAGCGGCAGCAGCACCGCGTGCAGCGCCAGCGTCGCATAGTTGTGGGTCGGGATCGACACTGCGATCAGCAGCGCGTTGGTGAGGATGCCGAAGACCCGCAGGGGAATCATCGTCCGCATCGTGGCGGTGGCGAGCACGAAGATGGTCGCGAACACGCTGCTCGCCATACCGGCGTTCTGCGCGATGAGAGACATATCCATGTGGGACCCACCGTTGCTTGCGATCGAAGGCGACGAACCCAGCGGACACGACGGAAGCTCCGCTGCGCGCCGTCGCCGGACGCCGCGAAGCCTTACACGCTGGTGCGGACGGAATTATAAACCAGCCGCAGCGGCTTGCGCGAGCGGTGCCTCCCTGCCGCGCACCGGCGAGTTGACGGCTACCGGGCCGCCGGGCAGTTTGCGCGGCCGCTTTCCCATCCGCTGCGCCCCCCTGTCGCGGCCATTGCAGGGCCGGCGCCAGATCCGGCAGCCGCCCGCTTCGATTTCAGGAGATTTTGCCGATGACCGACAGCGAATCCGCTAGCCCGCCGGTGCTCACCGTGGACGGGCCGCGGGCCACCATCCGGCTGAACCGACCGAAGCACCTCAACCGGCTGCAGCCGGACGATCTCGCCGTCCTGCTCGATCAGTTCGCGCAGATCGACGGCGATCCCGCAGTGCGGGTGCTGGTGCTCACGGGCACCGGGCGGGCGTTCTCGGCCGGCTTCGATCTCGGGGAAGTCGCAGAGCGCGCCACCGCCGAGGTCGAGGCCGAATCTCCCGGCTCGGCGTTCGAGGTCGTGGCCAACCGGCTGGAGGATCTGCGGGTGCCGACGATCTGCCGACTCAACGGCGGGGTCTATGGCGGTTCGACCGATCTGGCGCTCGCCTGCGACTTCCGCATCGGCGTCGACACCGCCGAGATGTTCATGCCGGCGGCAAGGCTCGGGCTGCACTACTATCCGGGCGGCATCAAGCGCTATGTCTCCCGCCTCGGCATCGACAACGCCAAGCGGCTGTTTCTCACCGCGCAGCGGATCGACGCCGCCGAGATGCTGCGGATCGGTTATCTCACCACGATGGTGCCGATGGACCGGCTCGACCGCGAAGTCGACGCCTTGGCGACGACGCTGGCCGGCAACGCGCCGAACGCGGTCGCCGGCATGAAGCGCGCCATCAACGAATTCGCCCGCGCCGCGTTCGACGAACAAGCCGCCGACACCCGCGCCCGTGCCTCGATGCGCAGCGACGAGATCAAGGAAGGCATCGCGGCTTTCACGGAAAAACGCGCGCCGCGGTTTTGAGCGGACGGACAAGCTGCAGCTCGCACCAGCGCAGCCACCTCTTGGTTGTCATTCCGGGGCGCGAAGCCGCGCAAAGCCTATCCGCTAGTCATTCCGGGGCGCCGCGAAGCGGCGAACCCGGAATCTCCGGCGCAGTGCAAGCATCAGATTCCGGGTTCGCGCTGACGCGCGCCCCGGAATGACGGGGAGAAACTGTGCTCGGCTTCGCTCGATAATCAGCATGGGATGCCGCTCCACAACGGCAGCGAGCTCCCTCGCCCCGCTCTTGCGGGGAGAGGGTTGGGGTGAGGGGCGACGCGAGTCGTGGACTCTCGGCGAAACGGAAACGCCCCCTCACTTGGATTGCTGCGCAATCCGACCTCTCCCCGCGCGCGGGGAGAGGTTTTGAACTCGGCCGCGCAGCAGCTACTCCACGAACGTCACCACCTCGCCAAGCGCGGCGCGGTTGGTGCGATACGAGTTCGCCTTATGCGTAAGGTCGGCGTAGCCGAACGAGATGCCGCAGACGACGCGGCGATCATCACCCAGGCCGAAGTGCTTGCGAACCACGCCGGCATGGAACGCCAGCGCGGCCTGCGGCACGGTGGCGACGCCGAGGGCCTGGGCGGCGAGCATGAACGAGGTGACGTAGCCGCCGCAATCGACCGCGCCATAAACGCCGAGTGCCTCGTCGGTGGTGATGATCGCGACATGCGGCGCACCGAACAAGTTGAAGTTCTGCAGCGCCTGCTGGGCGGCGGCGGCCTTGTCGCCGCGGGCGATGCCGACCGCGTTGTAGAGCTGGAAGCCGCTCTCGCGGCGGCGGTCGAGATAGACCCCGCGATACTCGCGCGGAAACTCGAAATCGCCCGACATCGGCGCGCCGCCGGCGGCGGCCGGATAGATCACCTCACGAAACTTCGCCGTCGCCTCGCCCGAGGTGATCACCACCTGCCACGGCTGGCTGTTGCACCACGACGCCGTCTTCTGCGCCGCGCCGAGGATGCGCTCGATGATATCGCGCGGCACCGGATCGGCTTTGAACGCCCGGCAGGAATAGCGCGCGGCCATCAATTTTTCGAGGACGTCGATCGGGGCGGAGGTCGCAGCGGCGTCGGTCATGATGGCCTCATTCCTGAATGGTCGTCATTCCGGGGCGCTCACGAAGTGAGCGAACCCGGAATCTGCAACGCGCGGGGCGCAGGCTCGAGTGCAAACCAGCTCTGGATTCCGGGTTCGCGAGCTCTCGCTCGCGCCCCGGAATGACGGCCCGTGGTTGATGATCGCCTCACCGCCCCTTGGTCGGGATTTTGTTGAACGGCACGTCCTTGTCGACCCGGATGTCGCCGGGCAGGCCGAGAACGCGTTCGGCGATGATGTTGCGCAGGATCTCGTCGGTGCCGCCGGCGATCCGCATCGAGGGCGAGCCGAGCAGCATCGCCTGGAAGCTGCCGCCGGCTTCGGCCTCGGCCGGATCGGTGAACACGCCCGCGGCGCCTTCCAGATCCATCGCAAACGCGGCGATGTCCTGCAGCATCGGGCCGGCGACCAGCTTGCCGATCGAGTTTTCAGGACCAGGCCGCTGGCCCTTCGACAGCGCCGAGATCGAGCGATACGAGGTGTACTTCAGGCCGCTCGCCTTCACCGCCCAGTTCGCCAGCTTGCTGCGCACCGCCGGATCGTCGATCGCGGGGCCGTTCCCAGTGACCAGATCGTTGCAGAACGCGAAGATCTCCGGGAAGCCGGTGGCGAGCCGCGCGCCGATCGACATGCGCTCGTTCATCAGCGTGGTGAGCGACACGTTCCAGCCATCGCCGACTTCGCCGAGGCGCTGGCTGTCCGGAATCCGCACGTTGGTGAAGAACACCTCGTTGAATTCCTGCATGCCGTTGGCTTGCTTGATCGGCTTCACCTCGACGCCCGGGCTCTTCATGTCCAGAAAGAACATGGTGAGGCCCTTGTGCTTGGGCACATTGGGATCGGTGCGGGTGATCAGCAGGCCGTAGTCCGAGTAGTGCGCGCCCGAAGTCCAGATCTTCTGCCCGTTGATGATCCAGTCGTCGCCATCCTTCTCGGCGCGGGTGCGCAGACCCGCGACGTCGGAGCCGCCGGCCGGCTCGGAGAACAACTGACACCAGATCTCTTCGCCGGAGGCGAGCTTCGGCAAATAGCGGCGCTTGTGCTCCTCGGCGCCGTAGGCCATCACGGTCGGGCCGCACATGCCCTCGCCGATCTGGAACGGCTGAGTGAGCTTCCCGTAGACGCCCTCTTCCTGCTGCCAGATCACCTTCTCGATCGGGGTGGCGCCACGGCCGCCATATTCCTTCGGCCAGGTCAGGCACGACCAGCCGCCGTCGGCCTTCTTCTTCTGCCACGACTTGCCGACCTCGACGATGTCGGCGTTCTTCAGGCTGATCCGGCCGAGACCGGACTTCGCCAATTCCTGCTCGTATTGCTTCGGCGCGTTGGCGTCGATCCACGCGCGCGCCTTGGCGCGAAACTCGGCTTCCTGCGGGGTATCGTCGAAATTCATCTCAGCCTCTCGTCACATTGTTCTTGTCTCGGCCCCTCAGGATCAGGAGCGCGCAGCGCGCGCGTCGCGAACCATGAGACTAGTTTCGTTCGTAGTTCGTAGGATGGGTTGAGCTGTCGCGAAACCCATCAATCACTCGCGCTGCTGGCCGATGGGTTTCGCTGCGCTCAAGCCATCCTACAATCTTGTTACGCCCGCCCCTTGGTCGGGATCTGGTTGAACGGCACGTCCTTGTCGACGCGGATGTCGCCGGGCAGGCCGAGCACGCGCTCGGCGATGATGTTGCGCAGGATCTCGTCAGTGCCGCCCTCGACGCGGGTCGCCGGCGAACGCAGCAGCATCGCCTGGAACTTGCCGGCAACCTCGGCGTCTTCAGGCCCGCTGAGCACGCCCGCCGCGCCCTGCAGATCGAGCGCGTACATCGCGACTTCCTGGATCATGCTGCCCGCGACCAGCTTGCCGATCGAGTTCTCCGGACCCGGACGCTGGCCCTTCGACAGCGCCGAGATCGAGCGGAACGAGGTGTAGCGCAGGCCGCTGGCCTTCACCGCCCAGTTCGCCAGCTTGCTCCGCACAGCGCGATCGTCGAGCGCCGGCGCGCCGTCGAGAGTGAGCGAACTGCAATAGTCGAACAGCTCCGGGAAGCCGGTCGCGACATTGGCGCCGATCGACATCCGCTCGTTCATCAGCGTGGTGAGCGATACGTTCCAGCCGTCGCCGACCGCGCCGAGCCGCTGGCTGTCGGGAATCCGCACGTTGGTGAAGTACACCTCGTTGAAGTCGGAATTGCCGTTAGCCTGCTTGATCGGCCGCACACCGACGCCGGGGCTCTTCATGTCGAGGAAGAACATCGTCAGACCCTTGTGCTTGGGCACGGTCGGGTCGGTGCGGGTGATCAGGATGCCGTAATCCGAGTAGTGCGCGCCCGAGGTCCAGATCTTCTGGCCGTTGATGACCCAGTCGTCGCCATCCTTCTCGGCGCGGGTGCGCAGACCCGCGACGTCGGAGCCGCCGGCGGGTTCGGAGAACAGCTGGCACCACACCTTTTCGCCGGAGCCGAGCGGCGGCAGGTAGTGCCGCTTCTGCTCTTCCGAGGCGTAGGCCATCATGGTCGGCCCGCACATGCCCTGGCCGATGATGAACATCGCCGTCAGCTTGCCGAACACGCCCTCTTCCTGCTGCCAGATCACGCGCTCGATCGGCGAAGCGCCGCGGCCGCCATATTCCTTCGGCCAGTGCGGCACGGCCCAGCCGGCATCCGCCTTCTTCTTCTGCCAGGCCTTGGCGACCTCGAGGATGTTGGCATTCTTCAACACGACGCGGCCCAGCGACGCCTTGCGCAGCTCGTCCTCGTATTGCTTCGGCGCGTTGGCGTCGATCCAGGCACGCGCCTGAGCGCGGAATTCGGCTTCCTGCGGGGTATCGTCGAAGTTCATAACTTCATCCTCGAAATCGTCTTCGTAGGATGGGTTGAGCGCAGCGAAACCCATCCTACGACGCGAAAGAGAAAGATGGGTTTCGCTGACGCTCAACCCATCCTACGGAGCCGTTGTTACGCCGCGTTCTTCTGGCGCATCCGGTCGATCAGTTGATCTTCCCAATACGACTGGCTGCCGAGGCTGAGCGCCAGCGCGTTGGCGCGGCGATAGTACAGATGGCAGTCGAACTCCCAGGTGAAGCCCATGCCGCCGTGCACCTGAATGTTCTGCTTGGCGCAGTGCTGGAACGCCTGAGTGGCGCTGATCCGGGCCGAGGCCGCGGCCTCCGGCAGCTCGGCCGCATCGGTCGAGAGCGCCCAGGCGCCGTAGTAGGAGTTCGAGCGCGCCAGCGTCGCCGAGACGTACATGTCGGCGAGTATGTGCTTGATCGCCTGGAACGAGCCGATCTGCCGGCCGAAGGCGATGCGGTCGAGCGCGTAGTCGCGGCCCATCTCCAGCGCGCGGTCGGCGCCGCCGACCTGCTCGAACGCAATCAGCACCGCGGCGCGGTCCATCACGCGCGACAGAATGCTCCAGCCTTCATTGGCCGCACCGAGCGGCTCGGCCTTGGCGCCGGCAAAAGTCAGCTCGGCCTGCTGGCGCGACGGATCGACGTTCTGCAACGCCTTGGCGGTGACGCCGCCGGCCTTGAGATCAACCAGGAACAGCGAGACGTCGGTGTCCCGGCCGCTGTTGCCGGTGCGCGCGGCAACGATCGCGAAGTCCGCGATCGCACCGTCGGCGACCGGCTTCTTGGTGCCGGTGAGCGTGCCGTTCGACACCGCGAGCTTGACGGCGGCCGGCGACGGATTGCCGGTGCCTTCGAACAGCGCCAGCGTGCCGATCGCCTCACCCGAGGAGATCTTCGGCAGCCACTTCTGCTTCTGCTCTTCCGAGCCGGCGAGCAGCAGCGCTTCGGCGGCCAGATACACGGTGGACGAGAACGGCACCGGCGCCAGCACGCGGCCGAGTTCCTCGGCGATCACGCAAAGCTCGAGGTGGCCCGCGCCGGTCCCGCCGTATTCCTCGGGAATTGCGACGCCGAGGAAGCCCATCTCGGCGAGCCCCTTCCACAGGTCACGGTCGTAATCCGCCTTGCCTTCGAGCACGGCACGCACCGCCTTCGGCTGGCACTTCTCGGCAAGAAACCGCCGCGCCTGATCGCGCAGTTGCTTCTGGTCGTCGGAGAAATCGAAATTCATGGGCGGAGTCCCGTTGTTGTTAGGTGTTAGCTGAATTCGAGTTCGTCATTCCGGGCGCGCGGAGCGCGAGCCCGGAATCCATAACCACCGCAGGGAGTATGGATTTCGGGCCTGCGCCCCAAGGGGCGCATCCCGGAATGACGAAAGATGGGTGGTTTGTATCGCTCACTGCAGCACCATCACATCCTGGTCCGGATGTTCGGCGTACAGCCGCTCGACCAAAGCGGCGCGGCGGTCGAGGCCGGCACGCTGGTTGATGTAGCCCTTGTCGGTGAGTTCGTTGCCGTCGATCGACGGCGGCTCGACCATCAGCATGGCGCGCGCGATCCGCATTGAGCTGGCGCCTTCAACCTCGCGGTTGTGCTTCTCCAGCCCGGCGCGCAGCGCGGCGAGCACGTCGGGATGCTTGACCACGTCCTCAAAGCTGGCATTCGGATCGCCGATCATCACCCGGCAGGCATTGAGATTGGGCCAGGCCAAGAGGCCGATGTACGCGCGGTCCTGACCCGCCACCAGCGCGTCCTGGATCACAGGGCTTGCGGCAGCGATCGAGTCGGTGCGCACCGTGCTGACGTGAACGAAGGTGCCGGTCATCAGCTTGAAGTCCTCGGCGACACGGCCGGCGAAGATGATGCCCTTCACCGGATCGTTCGGATCGACGAACACGCCGGCGTCGCCGATCTTGTAGAAGCCCTCTTCGTCGAACGCCTTCTCGGTGAGGTCCGGCTGGCCGTGATAGCCCGGCATTACGTTGACGCCGCGCAGCCGCAGTTCGTACTTGTCACCGACCGGCAGCATCTTCAGTTCGACGCCGGGGAACGGCAGCCCGATCAGGCCGACGCGTTCGGTGTCCCAATAGGTGCCGGTCGAGGTCGGCGAGGTCTCGGTCGAGCCCCAGCCGGTGTAGAACACCAGCCGGTGTCCGGTGGCGCGTACCGCCAGCGCCTGCATCCGCTCGTACAGATCGTCCGGCAGCCGCGCGCCGCCATAGGCCATCAATTGCATGTCCTTGAAGAACGACCGGCACAGCGCGTCGTCCTTCTCCATCGCGCTCGCCAGCGCGGCGTAGCCGGCCGGCACGTTGGCGTAGTAGGTCGGCGAGATTTCGCGCAAGTTACGCAGCGTCTCTTCGATCTGGCCCGGCACCGGGCGGCCGTCGTCGATGTACAGCGTGCCGCCTTCGATCAGCAGCGGGTTGAACGCAGCGTTGCCGCCCATGGTGTGGTTCCACGGCATCCAGTCGAGCTGCACCGGCGGCGGACCGTTCGGATCGCGCGGCCGCACCTGCATCATCATCGCGGCGTTGGCGCACATCATGCGCTGGGTATTGATCACCGCCTTCGGCATTCCGGTCGAGCCGGAGGTGAACAGAAACTTGGCGACGGTGTCCGGTGTAATCTTTGCGATCGAGGCTTCGACATCGGGCGTCACCTTGGTCGCCGCCATCTCGTCGAAAGACAGGCTGGAGATGCCATCGGCCGTCCCCTCGACGTGAATCACCGTGACGCCGGTCAGGTCGAGCGCATGCAGCGCCTTGGTGAAGGGCGCGCCGTTCTGCACCATCACGGCCGCCGGCTTCACCAGGTCGAACAGATATTTCAGCTTGAGGTGGTCGTGGCTCATCAGCGAATAGGCCGGCGACACCGGCGCCGTCGGAATCCGCGCCTGCATCGCCGCCATCATCATCAGCGCGAATTCGATCGAATTGCCGGACAGCACCGTCAGCGGCCGGCCTTCCGGCAGCTTCAGGTCGAGCAGCGCCTGGGTGAGCGAATCGACGATGCGCTTGGCCTCGCCGTAGCTGACCTTGCGCCACTGCCGATCCGGCCCCTTGCGCTGCGCCAGCCAGATGTGGTCGGGGCGCTGTTTGGCCCACTTGGCCAGCGCCATCGGCAGATTTGGATCGTGGTCCATCAGCGGGAAGCGCGACTTCATCACGATGACGCCGCCCTCGCGACGATCGACCTCGATCTCGCGCGGCAGCCAGTTCACCTTGCGGAAGGGCGGCTTGGTCAGCACCGCGGCTGCGCTGGCAGTCATGTCTTCGTCTCCCGTCTTTTCGGCCTCTTGCCGGGCCGACGTTATCTGGTCAGCGATTGCCGTAGACCGGCTTGCGCTTCTCGAGGAACGCGGCGACGCCTTCCTTGAAATCCTCCGAGCGCGAACACAGCACCTGATTGCGATCTTCCATCGCGATCACCTGCTCGATCGAACCGGCGTCCACCGCCATGTTGAGGCATTCCTTCGACAGCCGCAAACCGACCGGCGACGCCGCCATCATCGCATCGACGAACGGCTGGGCGGCCGCTTCGAGCTGATCGTCTTCCACCAATTCGGAAACCAGGCCCGTCATCAGTGCGCGTTCGGCGCCGAGGAAGCGGCCGGTGAGGATCAGCTCGGACGCCACCGAGACGCCGACCAGGCGCGGCAAAAAGTAGCTGGTGCCGATGTCGCAGCCGCCGAGGCCGAGCTTGATGAACGCGCAGTTCATTCGCGCGCTGCGCCCGGCGATGCGGACGTCGGAAGCCAGCGCCAGCGCAAAGCCGCCGCCGGCGGCGGCGCCGCGGATCAGCGTGATGATCGGCTGCGGGCAACGGCGCATCAGCATCACGATGTCGGCGATCCGGCGCTGCGAATCCAGCGACTCGGTGACGCCGGGTGCGGCGTTCTCGCCGGCGCGGCGCGCCATCGCATGTTTGAGATCGAGGCCCGCGCAGAAATTGGCGCCGGCGCCCTTGAGCACCACGACGCGGGTCTTGCGGTCGCGCTGCAACCGGCCGAAGTAATCGTTGAGCGCGTCGATCAGGCTGGGATCGAGAGCATTGAGGCTGTCCGGCCGATTGAGCGTCACCCAATCGACCCCGTCACGATGATCGACCAGCAAGGCCTCGGTCACGCCGTCACTCCCGTCAGTTCTTGTTCTTATACGCCGCTGCCGCGACGTTTAGTCGGATCGCCGTTCCGGCGATAGTCGCCCCTCTCCCAAATACAAGGAGATGAACAATCTTGCGTGCTTCGAATTCCGCCGCGCGAGAGATCGTCAGTCTGTCACGAACTACACGCGGCGGAGAACGAAGACTCACCCTCTCCCGAAACAGAGAGGGTGAGAAGTGCGCGTTTAGCGCGGCGCCATGCGGATGGCGCCGTCGAGACGAATGGTCTCGCCGTTCAGCATCGGGTTCTCGACGATCTGCACCGCGAGCGAGGCGTATTCCGACGGATCGCCGAGGCGGGCCGGATGCGGCACCTGGGCGCCGAGGCTCTTGCGGGCGTCTTCCGACAGACCCATCAGCAGCGGGGTGAGGAACAGGCCCGGCGCGATGGTCATGACGCGGATGTTCATCGAGGCGAGGTCGCGCGCCACCGGCAGGGTCATGCCGACGATGCCGCCCTTGGAGGCCGAGTAAGCGGCCTGGCCGATCTGGCCGTCGAACGCCGCCACCGAGGCGGTGTTGATGCAGACGCCGCGCTCTTCGCCGATGGTCGGCGCGCTCTGCATGCGCTCGGCGACGAGACGGATGCAGTTGAAGCTGCCGATCAGGTTGACGTTGATGATGCGCGAGAAGTGATCGAGCGGATAGGCGCCGTTCTTGCTGACGGTCTTCACCGCGCCGCCGATGCCGGCACAGTTCACCAGCACGCGGACGATGCCGTGCGCGGCTTCAGCCTTGGCGATCGCCTCCTTGACCGGGGCTTCCTGCGACACGTCGCCGACACAGGCGACGCCGCCGATCTCGGCCGCAACCTTCTCGGCATTATCCTTGTTCATGTCGAGGACGGCGACCTTGGCGCCCTTGGCGGCCATCGCCCGCGCGGTCGCGGCGCCGAGCCCCGAACCACCGCCGGTGATGAGAACGGAGACGTCTTTCAACTGCATTGGATATCCCTTTCCTTGGGCGCTTTCTTGAAGCCTTGTCTCGAACGCCACCGCACGCCGCTCTCGTGAGCGGCCGAGCCGACGACGTCCCGGGTGGTTATTGCGCTGTTGGTCCGGGCCTTCAACGGGCCCCTTGGGCGTTTCCCCGATCATAGCATCCGGCAAAAGGTCGCGACATGGGCCGCGGCCGAGCCGGTTCGAGGCCTCTCCTTGGGTGGCGTTTCGTTGAGCTCGCGTTCCGACAGATTGCTTGGGCGTTTCCTGGCGTTTTCTTGTTATTGAGACACAAACAATGTCCCGGGGGTGCCTGAAGCTCCATTCCGCCTACCTTCTTGAGGGCAGGTTCCGTGAACTGATCCTTGGGCGTTATTGTTGTTTTTAGGATTTCCTTGGCTTGTCCCGGGTCGTAATTGAAAGGCCTCTGGAGTCTGGGTGGGGTGGTTTCTTCTTTTTGTTAGCTCATGATCCTGCGACGGAGGGCCGACGCGCCTTGGCCGTCAGCAACCCGCCGAGAACGATTCTTTCGATATGGGCGACATAGGAACGGCAGACCTCGTCGGTCACCGGCCCGACCCCGGCGGCGCGCATCATCGTCTGCCGGCCGAAGAACAGATGGTCACAGGCGCCAATCAGGGTGGTGTAGAACAACACCGGATCGACTTCGTAGAAATGGCCGCTGGCAACGCCCTCGGCGAGCAGCCGGCGATGGAAATCGAGCAGCGGCCCGACGAAGAATTTGGTGACCTCGTCGGCGGTGTCACGATTCTGCCCGTGCAGCAGATAGTGAATCAGCCGATTGAGATACGGAAACTGGTGATACGCCTTGATGATGCCGGCGATGTGCAGCTTCATCTTGGTGGTCGGCGACAGCGGCTGCGCCAGCAGGAATTCGAGATGGGTCATCTCGTTCGAGGCGTCGCGCTCGAGCAGCGCCAGCAGCAGGCCGTCCTTGTTGCCGAAGTGATACTTCACCAGAGCGGCGTTGACGCCCGACTTCTGCGCAATGTCGGCCAGCGAGATCTCGACCGAGTTGCGCTCGATCATCAATTCGCCTGCAGCAACCAACAACTTCTCGGCGGTCAGGCTTTTCGCCGCCGATGCCTTGGGAGCCGTTGACTGGTTCAGATGCGCTGCCATTGCCATCGCACTTACAGCATCGTTTGACATGGCTCAAGCGTTAATTGATCGATTGACTAAAACCGTCCCCACCACTTAAATCGCCGCCACCCAAGACCAACACCCAAAGACCAATACCCAACAACCATTACAGGGAGAGAACACATGGCCGAGGCCTATATCGTCGCCGCCGCTCGCACTGCCGGCGGCCGCAAGGGTGGCCGTCTGGCCGGCTGGCATCCGGTCGATCTCGCAGCCTCCGTCATCAACGCGCTGGTCGACCGCTCGGGCGCCGCGCCGGATCAGATCGAAGACGTGATCATGGGCTGCGTCGGCCAGGGTGGCGAGCAGGCCGTCAATATCGGCCGCAACGCGGTGCTGGCCTCGAAGCTGCCGGAGAGCGTGCCCGGCACCTCGGTCGACCGCCAGTGCGGCTCGTCGCAGCAGGCGCTGCATTTCGCCGCACAGGCGGTGATGGCCGGCACCATGGATATCGTGATCGCCGCCGGCGTCGAATCGATGACCCGCGTGCCGATGGGCTCGCCGAGCATCCTCGCCGCCAAGGCCGGGCTCGGCAACTACAAGAGCCCGAAGATGGAAGAGCGCTACCCGAACATCCAGTTCAGCCAGTTCGTCGGCGCCGAGATGGTCGCGAACAAGTACAATTTGTCGAAGGACGAGCTCGACGAGTTCGCGTTCAACAGCCACCAGCGCGCGATCGCCGCGACGCAAGGAGGCAAGTTCAAGGACGAGATCATCCCGCTCGAGATCACCCGCGCCGACGGCTCGACCGACATCCACCAGATCGACGAAGGCATCCGCTTCGACGCGACGATCGACGGCATCAAGGGCGTCAAGCTGATCAACGAAAACGGCGGCAAGCTCACCGCGGCGACCGCCAGCCAGATCTGCGACGGTGCCTCCGGCGTGGTGGTGGTCAACGAGAAGGGCCTGAAGCAACTCGGCGTGCAGCCGCTGGCACGCGTCCACCACATGACGATGCGCGGCGGCGATCCGGTGATCATGCTGGAAGCCCCGCTGCCCGCCACCGAATACGCGCTGAAGAAGGCCGGGATGAAGATCGACGACATCGACCTGTTCGAGGTCAACGAAGCGTTCGCCTCGATCCCGACCGCGTGGCTGAAGGCGACCGGCGCCGATCCGGCCCGTCTCAACGTCAACGGCGGCGCGATCGCGCTCGGCCATCCGCTCGGCGGCTCCGGCACCAAGCTGATGACCACGCTGATCCATGCGCTGAAGCAGAACAACAAGCGCTACGGCCTGCAGACGATGTGCGAAGGCGGCGGCATGGCCAACGTCACCATCGTCGAGCGGCTGTAAGGCCCGACTTGGACGCGGGGGCGGCGTCCGCGTCGCACCGCGTCCCTGACCCACAGCGCCTGACCATCGTCAGTCGCCGAAACGAGAGACTTTCGCCGTCATTGCGAGCGAAGCGAAGCAATCCAGGCCCTTGCACCGGACTCTGGATTGCTTCGTCGCTTCGCTCCTCGCAATGACGAAGCAGAGCGGAGCCAATCCGCCGCATCACCAAAGAGGAAACTGCCATGACCCATCCGTCGATTCACGCCAAGACCAATCCCGACAAAGTCGCCTACCGGATGGCTTCGACCGGCCAGGCCCTCACCTATCGGCAGCTCGATGAGCGCTCCAATCAGGGCGCGCATTTGTTCCGGTCGCTGGGGCTGAAGGCCGGCGATCACATCGCACTGCTGATGGAAAATCGGCTGGCGTTCATGGAGATCTGCTGGGCGGCGCAGCGCGCGGGCCTGTATTACACCGCGATCAGCCGCTATCTCACCAAGGATGAGATCGGCTACATCGTGCAGGACTGCGGCGCCAAGGTGGTGATCACCTCCGCGCAGGGCAGCGAAACGATGAAGTCGCTGCTGTCGGATGCGCCGGGCGCGCCGCTGTACTACATGGTCGATCCGCCGATCACCGGCTTCCGCTCGTGGGAGCAGGAAACCGCCGCACAACCGGTCACGCCGATCGCCGACGAAGTCGCCGGCTACGACATGCTGTACTCCTCCGGCACCACCGGCCGGCCGAAGGGCATCAAGCGCGAATTCGAAGGCAATGCCATCGACGTGCCGAGCCCGTTCCTGCGCCTATTGTGCGAGAAGATGTGCGGCATGAACGCCGAGAGCATCTATCTGTCGCCGGCGCCGCTGTATCACGCAGCTCCCCTGCGTTTCAACATGATGGCGACCACGCTCGGCGGCACCTCGATCATCATGGAGCATTTCGACGCCGAGCAGTTCCTGGCGCTGGTCGAGAAGTACAAAGTGACGCAGTCGCAGCTGGTGCCGACGATGTTCGTGCGCATGCTGAAGCTGCCCGACGAGGTCCGCAGCCGCTACGACGTGTCGTCGCTGAAGGGCGCGATCCACGCCGCCGCGCCCTGCCCGGTCGACGTCAAGGCCAAGATGATCGAGTGGTGGGGGCCGATCCTGATCGAGTACTACGCCGGCTCCGAAGGCAACGGCGTCACGGTCTCGACCTCGCAGCAATGGCTGGCGCATCGCGGCACGGTCGGCAAGGCGGTGGTCGGGACCATCAAGATCCTCGACGACGAGGGCGAGGAGCAGCCGGTCGGCGAGATCGGTACCGTGTACTTTGCCGACGCGCCGTCGTTCAGCTATCACAACGATCCGGACAAGACCAAGAAGGCCTACAACGAGAAAGGCTGGTCGACGCTCGGCGACGTCGGTTATCTCGACGACGAGGGCTTCCTGTATCTCACCGACCGCAAGAGCTACATGATCATCTCCGGCGGCGTGAACATCTACCCGCAGGAGACCGAGGACGTGCTGCTGACCCATCCGGACGTCGCCGACGTCGCGGTGTTCGGCGTGCCGAACGCCGAGATGGGCGAAGAGGTCAAGGCTGTGGTGCAGCTCCGCGACGGCGCCGCCCCCAGCGCCGAACGCGCGGCCGAGCTGATGGCGTTCTGCCGCGAACGGCTGTCGCCGATCAAATGCCCGCGTTCGGTCGACTTCGAGGCCGAGCTGCCGCGCACCCCGACCGGCAAGCTGGTCAAGCGGCACCTCAAGGATCGGTACTGGCCGGCGCAGAACAAGGCGGCGGCGACCGCCTGACCGGTTCCGCATTGATTGCGCATCCCCGCCGCCCGGCGACGGGGATGTCGCGCCCGGCCTGTCCCCCGCAGGCCAAGAACGACTCCGCACCGTCGTCGTGCCGCGCTATGCTGCCGGGCAATGCGGCTTCGTCGTGATCAGATTCCGTCCACTCCCTCTCCCCACCGTGCCGGCGCCGCCGTCTCGGTGCTGACCCATGTCGCGCTGGTCGGCGCGGTGCTGATGTTTGCCGAGGTGCATCCGTTCGCCGACGTGCCGGAGCAGCGGATCGAGGTCGAGGTGGTCACCGCGGACGAAGCCCCGCCGCCGGCGCCGGAGAAGGAGCCAGCGCCGAAGCCTGCCGAGCAGCCGACGCCGAATTTCGAGGTATCGCCGACACCGACCGAGGAGCCCAAGCCGCAACAGCAGGCCCCCGCGAAACAGCAACCGGCCGAAGCCAAGCCGCCAGCTCCAGCTCCGCAGCCGCCGCAGCAGAGCGCGCAGGCACCGGCGGCTCCTCCGCAACAGCAGCCCGCCCCGCCATCTCAGCCTGTGCCGCAGGCAGCTCCGCCCGCGCCGTTCCCTCCTGCGATTGCTCAGGAGCCGGACATCACCGTCAAGTACTCGGTAGCGCTCGGCCTGCCGGCCGAAGGCGGCGGCTTCGATGCACCGGCCGAGACCGTCGCCAATATCAGCGCCGAAGCGGTCGCGGCGCTGCGCAAACGGCTGAAAGCCTGCGCCGCGCTGCCGGCGGGCTTGTCGCCATCGGACAACGTCAAGATCGTGATCCGGGTCGGGCTGACGCCGGACGGACGGCTCGCCCAGGAGCCGTTCCTGATCGAGGCCAGCGCTTCGGCCAAGGGGCCGGCATTGATGAAAGGGGCCATCGCGGCGCTCGAAGCCTGCCAGCCCTACACCATGCTGCCGCCCGACAAATATCGGGAATGGCGGGTGCTCGATATCGGCTTCACGCCGCAGGATTTCCGCGGCTGAAGCAACGCTCCGCAGCCGATTTCGGCCGCCCGACATAAAGAAAGCTCCGGAACCGCCGGAGCTTTAAGTCAAGGGAGACTCGGTCCGCCGCAGCGCCGACCTTTCGCCGGCTGGCGGAAATTCTTCCTGTCGCGACCGCTCCGCCTCACCGGCGACGATCACTCCGCTGATCGGGCTGCCGCTCGCGTCCGCAAATCGCTGAGCCTCGGCGTGCACCACTCATGCGAGCATCGAATAGACAATTCGTGCAACGATCTTTGACGCACGTCAAGAATATCTCGTTTCACGGAAATCATCGCGACGATTGCAGGCGCATCGCAGGAATACGGCGGCAAGGCGCTACCGCGCGCGTGAGAACCGACTAAGCTCCCCGGCGCCCTGCCACCCGAATTTGGAGTCTGCGATCTTGCCCTCGTCGCCTTGGAGCTTCGCGACCGTCACCGACCTCACCAAAGCCCTCACCACCAAACAGGTCTCCGCCTTCGAACTCGCGCAGGACGCGATCGGGCGGATCGAGCGCCACGATGGCGAGGTCAATGCGGTCTGCGTGCGCGACTTCGACCGCGCGCTGCAGAGCGCCCGTACCGCCGATCAGGCGCTCGCGCGCGGCGAGCAGCAGCCGCTGCTCGGGATACCGATGACCGTGAAGGAGAGCTTCAACGTCGCCGGCCTGCCGACCACCTGGGGCTTCGTCGATCAGAAGGATTTCGTGGCGGAGCACGACGCGCTGGCGATCGAGCGCGTCAGGGCCGCCGGCGCCGTGATCCTCGGCAAGACCAACGTGCCGGTCGCACTCGCCGACTGGCAGAGCTACAACGACATCTACGGCACCACCAACAACCCGTTCGATCTGTCGCGCACGCCCGGCGGCTCGTCTGGCGGCTCGTCGGCCGCGCTCGCCGCCGGCTACGGCGCGCTGTCGCTCGGCTCGGATATCGGCGGCTCGCTGCGGGTGCCGGCGTTCCATTGCGGCGTCTACGCTCACAAGCCGACCTTCGCGCTATGCCCGGCGCGCGGCCACACCCCGCCGGGGCTACCGCCGCTGCCGTCCAACCGCGACCTGTCGGTGATCGGGCCGATGGCGCGCTCAGCCGCCGACCTGGCGCTGCTGCTCGACGTGATCGCCGGCCCCGATCCGACCTTCGACGGCATCGCCTACCGGCTCGACCTGCTGCCGGCCCGGCACACCGCGCTGAAGGATTACCGCGTGCTGCTGCTCGATCAGCACCCGCTGCTGCCGACCGGTCGGGCGGTGGGCGGCGCGCTGGAGACACTGGCTGCGAACCTCGCCAAAGCCGGCGTCAGCGTCACCCGCTCCTCGCCGCTGCTCCCGGACCTCGCCGAGACCACGCGGGTGTATATGCGGATGCTGCTGTCGTTCCTGGCCGCCGGGTTTGCCCCGGACCTCTATGCCGGCGCGCAGGCGATGGCGGCCGGGCTCGACGCCAAGGACGACAGCCTCGCCGCCGAGCGGCTGCGCGGCATCGTGCTCAGCCACCGCGACTGGGTGATCGCGGATTCGCGCCGCACCGGGCTGCGGGCGCAATGGCACGCGCTGTTCAAATCGTTCGACGCGGTGATCTGCCCGGTAATGCCGACCCCGGCCTACGTGCAGGACCACCACGAGCCGCAGGAAGAGCGCCGCATCGACATCGACGGCCAATCGCATCCCTATGTCGATCAGCTTGTCTGGCCCGGCATCGCCACCCTGCCCGGCCTGCCCTCGACGGCGATTCCGCTCGGCCTGGCGGACGGCCTGCCGGTCGGCGTGCAGATCGTCGGCCCGTGGCTGGAAGACCGCACGCCGCTGAAGCTGGCCGAACTGATCGAGCGCGAATTCGGCGGCTTCACCCCGCCGCCGGCGTTCAACGACTGAGGCTCTGGTATCAGGTCATCGCCGGGCTCGACCCGGCGATCCATCGATCTTCGATAGGTCGGCAATCGAACTGTGTCCGCTGACGCTGACGATGGATGCGCGGGTCAAGCCCGCGCATGACGACCTCGTGAGCTGACTGGCGTCAGGCGTCGAACATGATCACGCTGCGCACCGTCTTGCCGGCCTTCATCGCGGCGAAGCCGTCGTTGATCTCGGACAGCTTCAGCTTGGCCGAGATCCAATCCTTGAGATGCAGCCGGCCGCGCAGGTAGAAGTCGACCAGCCGCGGCATGTCGACCCGGAAGTGATTGGAGCCCATCGACGAGCCCTGAATCTTGCGCTCACGCAGGAAGTCAAAGCCGTGCAGCTCGATCTTCTGGCCGAACGGGATCATGCCGACGATGGTGGCGGTGCCGCCCGGCGCCAGCATCGCGAACGCCTGCTCGGCGGTCTCCTTGCGGCCCAGCACCTCGAAGGCGTGATGCACGCCGCCCTTGGTCAGCTCGCGCACCTGCTGCACCACATCGCCGTTCGCAGGATCGACGACGTCGGTCGCGCCGAGCTTGGTGGCGAGCTGCAGCTTGGCCGGATTGGTGTCGATCGCGATGATGCGTCCGGCGCCGGCGATCTCGGCGCCGTTGATCGCCGCCATGCCGACGCCGCCGCAGCCGATCACCGCGACGGTCTCGCCCGGCGCCACCTTGGCGGTGTTGGCGACCGCGCCGTAACCGGTGATCACGCCGCATCCGATCAGCGCTGCGAGATCAAGCGGCATGTCGCGACGGATCTTCACGATGGCGTTCTCGTGCACCAGCATCTGCTCGGCGAACGACGACAGGTTGAGAAATTGATTGAGCTTCTCCGAGCGCGCCCAGCTCAGCCGGTTCGACACGCCCGGCAGCATCTTCACCGTCGTGTCGGTGCACAGCACAGGCCGGCCGGTCGAGCAATTGTCGCAGGTGCCGCAGAACACCGACAGGCAGGTGACGACGTGATCGCCCGG
The DNA here is from genome assembly GCF_053772255.1 of Rhodopseudomonas parapalustris. Taxonomy (NCBI): domain Bacteria; kingdom Pseudomonadati; phylum Pseudomonadota; class Alphaproteobacteria; order Hyphomicrobiales; family Nitrobacteraceae; genus Rhodopseudomonas; species Rhodopseudomonas parapalustris. The sequence goes on from NZ_JAMKBZ010000027.1 coordinate 59,213, forward strand.
CTGCACATAGGTGACGTCGGAGCCGACCTGCTCGACGATACCCGCCGACTCGTGGCCGAGCACCGCCGGCAGCGGATGCGGATACAACCCTTCCATGAAATGCAAATCGGAATGACACAGCCCGGCCACCGCGGTCCGGATCAGCACTTCGCGCGGACCCGGCTTCTGCAGGCTGATCTCCTCGATCGTCATCGGCTGGTTCACTTCGTGCAGCACGGCGGCTTTCATCGGCGTTTCCTGTTGTTTTGAGTTACTTGTTGTTTGTCGTTGGTTGGTCGTTCCTTCCAGCCTCTCCACGTCATCGCGAGCCGAAGGCAAAGCAATCCAGGGGCTCAGTGCACGAAGCTGGATTGCTTCGCTACGCTCGCAATGACGGGGGAAGGCATTGCCTTTAGCTTACGCCGTCAATAGCGGCGCGATCTCGTCCATGGTGGCGGCGCGGTCGCCGAGCAGGTGATCGGCGATCGCGAGTTCGAGCTTACCGTCCTGAGCGGCGAACGGATCGGGCTGATACAGCCGATGCTCGACCGCGAGCCGCGACAGCAGCACGCGGCGGGCGTCGCCGCGCATCGCTTCGATCTTCGCGCCTTCCCAGGCGAACGCCACCGCGCTGGCGACATGATACAGCGCGCTGGTTGCGCGGCGGGCGTCGGCCTCGTTGCCCGCGCCGCGTGCGACCTCGCGAGCAAAATCGATCGACTTGTCGATTAGTCCGCGCAGCCGGTCGCGCCAGGCCTGCGGCACGCGCGCCGCATCGTCGAGACGGGCATGCAGATCGGCGGCGAGCGCCGACTCCGCGCCATGCCGGCCGATCGCACGCTTGAGCGCATCGATCGCCACGATGTTGCCGGTGCCTTCCCAGATCGAGCCGAGATGCGCGTCGCGCAGCAGGCGCGCGGTGGCGAACTCTTCGACATAACCGATGCCGCCACGCATCTCGAGCGCATCACCACAGACTTTGCGCGCATCGCGGGTGGCACGGAATTTCAGCGTGGGCGTGAGAATACGCAGCAGCGCCGCGGCGTCCTGGCTGCCGCCCTCGGCGCGGTCGAGTGCGTCGGCGGTGAGGAAGCTGATCGACATTCCCTGCTCGGTCGGCAGCAGGATCTTCATCAACTGCCGCCGCGCCAGCGGCAGGTCGATGATACGGCTGCCGAACACCACGCGGTTCTTCGCCACCGTGATCGCATCGTGCCAGGCGCGGCGCATCAAGGCGGTCGACTTCACGCCGTTCGACAGCCGCGATGAGTTCACCATCTCGGCCATCTGCACGAAGCCGCGGTCGAGCTTGCCGACCGCGTAGGCGATCGCGCCTTCGAGCTTGATCTCGCCCGACGCCATCGAGCGGGTGCCGAGCTTGTCCTTCAGACGGACGATCCGGTAGTGATTGGGCGTGCCGTCGTCGAGCACGCGCGGCATCAGAAACAGACCGACGCCGCGGGTGCCGGGGCCGGCGCCTTCGGGCCGCGCCAGCAGCATCACCACCTTGGCGTCTGCGTTGGAGCAGAACCACTTCTCGCCATACAGCCGCCAGTGATCGCCTTCCGGCACCGCCACCGAGGTCAGCGTGCCGACGTCGGAGCCGCCCTCCTTCTCGGTCATGAACTGACCGCCTTGCGTCAGCTTGCTCATGTCGGTCTGGGTCAGACCGTCGAGATACTTCGCCTTCAGCTCGTCGCTGCCGAATTTCGACAGCAGCTTGGCGCAGCCGTCGGTGACGTTGATCGGGCAGCCCATGCCGAATTCGGTTTCGTTGAACAGCAGCGTGAAGGCGTGCTTGGCGGTCACCGGATAAGTCTCCGGCCAGCCCATGATGCCCTTACGGTGCGACAGCGCGTGTATGCCGAAGGTGCCGAATGCGGCGTTCTCGAGCTCGCGATACGCCGGGTGATACTCGACATATTGGGCGTCGCGACCGAACCGGTCGCGCTGATGCAGGATCGGCGTGTGGCGGTCGGCGAGCCGCGCACACTCGTCGAGCCGGCCGCCGGCAAGACTGCCGAGCGCGTCGAGATGCGGGTCGATGTGATCGACCAGCGGTTTGGGCAGATGGATGCGGAGCAGATCGGACAGCGACGGATCGGCGCGATAGAAATTGAGGCCGGTAGTGTCGGGCGCGATCAGATTAGCGGCGTTGCCGGGACGCGCCGCGGGCGCGACGGCTTGTTTGTTTCCTGCCAGCATGAGCAACTCTTGTTTTGGTTCTTTCGGGCCTGTCAGATGCTATAAGCCCGATCATCAGCCAGCACAAAGCTGCCCGCCACCCCAATCATCGAAGGACGCGCGACGGGTTCCGCCCGACGGAATTGCGCAACCGCATCGACACCGATGGACCTGACCACTCTCATCATCCTGATTGCCGGCGCGCTGTGCGGCGGGTTCGTCTCCGGTCTCTCAGGATTCGGCCTGGCTCTGGTGTCGCTCGGGTTCTGGCTCTACGTCTTCCCGCCGACGATCGCGGTGCCGCTGGTGCTGTTGTGCTCGATGGCCTCGCAGGCCTCGACCATGCGGATGGTGTGGCAGCATATCGATTTCAAACTAGTCACTCCCTTCCTGATCGGCGGGCTCGCCGGGGTGATCCCGGGCAGCGTGCTGGTGGCCTATGCCGATCCGTGGGGCTTCAAACTGTTCGTCGGCCTGTTCCTGCTGATCTTTCCACCGGCTTTGTACTTCACCCCACCGATGGCGCTGAGCTTCGGCGGGCGTTGGATGGACGGCGTGATCGGCTGGATCGGCGGCGTGATGGGCGGCTTCGCCGGATTGTCCGGCCCGCCGCCGATCCTGTGGGCGAGCATCCGCGGCTGGGACAAGCATCAGCGCGGCGGCGTGTTTCAGGCGTTCAACTCGACCGTGCTGGTCGCCGCGCTGATCCTGCAGACCGTGCACGGGCTGGTGACGTGGCAGGTGCTGCACGCCGCGCTGTTCGCCCTGCCCGCGATCCTGATCGGCGCCTGGCTCGGGGCACGGACCTACCACGCACTCAGCGACCGCTCGTTCGGCAACGTGGTGCTGGCGCTGCTGTTTCTGTCGGGCGCCAGCCTGGTGTGGAGCAGCCTTGCTACGCTGCGGTAAGGCACCATCCGATCAGGCGCGCCAGAACGGCTTGGCCACCTCGTGGATCATGTCGCCGCGCGACAGGCCGAGATCGCGTAGTTCGCGCGCCGAGAACCCGGCAAGGTCGATGCGCCCGCTGCGCCGCATGCGCCACAGCGCGAGGGTCGCACAGAGCCGAGCCCACAGGCCTCTCTTCCGGTGACGATCAATCGCCGCGCCGGCTATGCACGTCGACATCGCTGCTTTCCCGAACATGTCGTGACGACGCGAAGTATCTGCCGTGGCGGTGCCCGGCCACAAACGACATTTCCGCCAGGATCGCTGAGATAATCTCATGCACCGCGCCGGCTAGGCGATTACGCAAGATCAGCTTGCCGAAAGCCCGGCGGTTCTATCTCGTAAGCTCGAGGCGAGTGTCGATTCGCCGATCATCCGAACGGTCCCGCACAGGCTGCCGGCGACCGCCAACACGGGACGATGCAATGATCAACGAGCTGCTGCCGGTGGCGGAGAAGGTCGCGATCCGGCTGATCGCGCAGAAGCAGACCATCGCGGTGGCGGAATCCTCGACCGGCGGTCTGATCTCGGCGGCGCTGCTCGCGGTACCCGGCGCCTCCGCGTATTTCCTCGGCTCGGCGGTGGTCTATACGAGGCAGGCACGGCGAGTGCTGATGGACATTCCCGATGCCGACATGAAGGTGGAGGGCGTCCGGTCGTCCTCCGAGCCTTATGCCGAGCTGCTGGCGAAGCAGATCCGCGCGCGGCTCGGCGCCGATTGGGCGCTGTCGGAGACCGGCGCGGCCGGCCCGTCGGGCAATCGCTACGGCGACGCCGCCGGCCACACCTGCATCGCGGTCGCCGGCCCCGCGCAGGCGGTGATGACTCTGGAGACCGCCAGCGACGACCGGCTAGACAACATGCACGTGTTCGCCTCGACGGCGCTGTCGTTTTTGCTGCGAACGATGACACCGATCGGGTGACGCAAGCTCGAAGCCGGCCGATTTAAATCCGTGATGTTCCACGTCATTGACCCGCACGGGACGGCCTCACTCCCAGGGCTCGCCGATAAGGGCTGCGCTTCGCCCGGCATTCGCTTGAAGCTGCGGCCCTCAAGGAGCCTTCGGTTGTCGAGCCAGTCGACCCATTCCAGGGTGGCAACTCGACGGCCTCGAAGCTGCCCCATGGCCCGCGTCGCTACTCAACGTTCTGGCGGGAAACGCGCTGGCGCGTCGTTCGATTACGAGACGACGCCGGCATGACGTCGTCATCCTCAGTAAAGCCTGGTACGGTAAGCTTCTTCCATCGCCTTCTCGGCATCTGCAACCTCGATGGCAGCGGTCTGTTCGGCAATGATCCGGCCAAGCGTCGGAAAGCTGTTGCGCTCGACCTGTGTGGCCGGATTCCACAGCTTCGAGCGCATGAGAGCCTTGCCGCAGTGGAAATAAGTTTCCTCGACATGGATCTTGAGCCCGATGATGGGGACGACGTTCTGCACCGCCAGCGGCGTCAGCAGTTCCGCATCCTGCGATATCTCGGCGCGGCCGTTGACCCGCAGAGTCTCGTTGATACCCGGCACAAGGAAAATTAGGCCGATTCCGGGCGAGGCGATGATGTTGCCGAACGTATCGACGCGGTTATTGCCGCGCCGGTCGGGGATCAACAACGTCTTGTCGTCGAGCACGGCGACGAAGCCGGGCGCATCGCCCCGTGGGCTTGCGTCGGCATGGCCGTTACCATCGTTGGTCGCAAGAACGAGGAACGGCGACAGCGCGATGAAGTCCCGGCAAAACTTGTCGAGATGGTTGAGAACCTTTTTCTCCGCGAGCGGGCTCAATTGCCCGAAATGCGCGCGAAGATCGTCCTGCGACTTGATCGACGGCTTCCCGCCTGCACCCTGGCTGTCCATTTACGAACTTCCCTCTGAGTTATTCCGGCTCGATACCGCACCAGCTCGCGGTGAATAGTGCGAGCGCCTTTGTGACTCGCTTCACCGAAGCGAGATCGACGCGCTCGTTGAAGCCATGCGCACCTTCCATCGTGGCACCGAAGCAGAACGCCGGAACACCGAAATCGAGGCCATAGAAGCGGGCGTCAGTCAGGGCGGTCGACGAGAAGCTGGTCAGACGTTGCCGCCGAGCGTCAGCGTAGGTTGCTGCTGGTTGAATGAAGTGATCAGCAGCGGCGGCTCGGGCTGGAGATTGTGTTGAGCGCTCCACCGCGGGTCCGGCCGGCTGCGCGCGAGATGCCGAAGGGGATGGCGGCGGTGGCGGTCAGCATGGCCTAGGTGAATTCGCGTCTGTTCATCGAGCTCTCCGTGGTCGCATATCGACATGAGATTGACTTCGCCAAGCCCGCATCCGGATTCGGCGAATGATGTGGCGCCGGTATTGTTGCCGGATGCCCTGTCCCGCGCTACCTGATCGGGGACAACAATCATCGCGATCGGGCCATGTCTGGCCCGGAAGATGCATAAGAGCGCTGCGAAAGCGCCACGGATCGGGAGTTTACGACCCATGAAAGTCGCAACGCGGCGAAAAGACACTGCTGAATTGCGCGCCTACCGCAGGCAGGAAGGCCCAGTAGCAGCCGCAAATCGTGCGGGACACCTTCAGACCATTGCGCGACCGGTCGCCGCGATGACGGCCACCTATCCGAACGAGAGCACCAGCACGCGTCACTTGCATCGGCGCGACCAGTTCATCCTGCAGATCACGGGTGTAACCGCCATGATGACCGAACGTGGTCATTTCGTCGTGCCGCCCGGTCATGGCTTGTGGATTCCTGCCGGCGTCGTGCATCAATCGCGTGCCTGGGGTGAGGTCGAGGCGCAGACGATCTACGTCACGCCGAATCGCGAGCGGAAGACCTCCGATACGTGCCGCCTGATCCGCGCCTCGTCGCTCGTCGAAGCGCTGATGGACGAGGCCGTGCGCATACCTGAGATCTACGACCAGAATGGACGCGACGGCACGCTCATCGAATTTCTCCTCACCGAGATCGCGCGGATGCCGGAGGTGACGCTGCACGTGCAGGTGCCGCCGGACCCGCGCCTTGCCGAGATCTGCAAGGCGGTGCTGGTCGATCCGTCGTCAAACCTCACTCTTGACCACTGGGCCGACAAATGCGGCCTCAGCCGCCGGACGCTAACCCGGTTATTCCGCCGAGAGACTGGCCAGAGCTTTTCAGGCTGGCGGCAGCGCGTGCGACTTTTGGAAGCCTTGGCACGTCTCGGAGCAGGCGAAACTGTGACTGGCGTCGCGCTCGACGTCGGCTACGATAGTCCAAGTGCCTTCGCCGCGATGTTCAAGCGCGAGCTTGGCGCAGCACCGCGGCACTATCTTCGTTGGACGGATCAGGAGGTGGCGCTGCGCTGACGTCCTCAGATCGCTCGAAAACGCTCCAAGCTGGATTACTTCGCTTCGCTCGCAATTGTGCATGTTCAACAATTCGGT
>NZ_JAMKBZ010000028.1:0-65017 GCF_053772255.1 Rhodopseudomonas parapalustris
TCAGCAAACTTCACGGACGACCCAATAGGCCATGCCGACTCTCCAACGAGAGCCTTCGCTGAAACAGCTTTATCATCCAAGAGGATGGATTGCCGGGTCAAGCCCGGCAATGACGCCGAGAAAAGATTTCCGCTGTCATCCGTTCTCGGCCAAGACCGCGATCACTTGCACAGCGTCATGCGCGGGCTTGACCCGCGCATCCATCCAAGCGCGAGCGCGCTCGCATCAAGTAATTACAAGGAATGATGGATCGCCAAGTCGAGCCGGAATGGCGAGCAATTGAGGTTCGATGCCCGGCCGCGACCAAGACGCCTACCCAATATTCCCCAGCGCCGGGAAGGTGTTCAGCAGCCAGATACTGACGTCGCTGATGGCGCCGGTGAGGAAGCCGATGCCGGTGAGGACCATCAGCACGCCCATCACCCGCTCGACTGTGGCGAGGTGTTTCTTCATCCGGGCGAACAGGCCGGAGAACTGTTCGACCATCAGCGCGGCGAGCAGGAACGGCACGCCGAGGCCGAGCGAATAGATCGCCAGCAGCCCGGCGCCCTTGGCCACCGTCGCCTCCGCAGCAGCCACCGACAGGATCGCAGCCAGGATCGGGCCGATGCACGGCGTCCAGCCGAACGCGAACGCCAGCCCCATCACGTAAGCGCCCCACAGCCCGACCGGCTTTGGAATCGGCAGGCGGCCTTCGCGCATCAGGATGTTGATCCGCGTCAGGCCGAGGAAGTGCAGCCCCATCAGGATGATCACGACACCGGCGACGATCGCGAGCTGTGCCGAATAGGCGCGGATCAGGGTGCCGACCAGGCTGGCGCTGGCGCCGAGCGCGACGAACACGGTGGAGAAGCCGAGCACGAACATCGCCGCGGAGATCATCACCGCACGCTTCGAGCTGCGCTCGGCCTCGTCGGCGGCGACATGCTCGATCGTCGCGCCGGTCAGATAGATCAGGTACGGCGGCACCAGCGGCAGCACGCAAGGCGACAGGAAACTGACCAGGCCGGCGATCAGGGCGGCGGGGATCGAAACGTCGTGGATCATGGCCGGCTACATGCACCTGCGCTTCCCACCCATGCAAGCCGCTGCGTCAACGTTCCGCGCCTTGTGATCGCGCCCGAGGGATTGCTTCGACCAATTGTTTATGCCGACAATGTTCCCCCTTCAGTCAGCTTTCCGGACGGTTCGATCTTGCACAACCTGATGACCGATGTTGCCGGCGTTCGCGTCGGCCACGCGCACGACTATACGCTCGCTTCCGGTGTCACCGCGATTTTGTTCGACAAGCCGGCGGTCGCCTCGATCGACGTGCGCGGCGGCGGCCCGGGGATTCGCGACGGCGTACTGCTGGAACCGGTCAACACCGTCGAACAGGTCGACGGCTTCACGCTGTCGGGCGGCTCGGCATTCGGGCTCGATTCCGGCGGCGGCGTGCAGGCCTGGCTCGCCGAACGCGGTCGCGGCTTTGCGATCGGCAATGCGACGATTCCGATCGTGCCGGGGGCGGTGGTGTTCGACATGATCAACGGCGGCGACAAGGCCTGGGGCCGGTTCTCGCCGTATCGCGACCTCGGTTACGCGGCGGCCGAGGCCGCCGGCGACAGCTTCGCGCTCGGCAGCGTCGGCGCCGGCCTCGGCGCCACCACCGCAACGCTGAAAGGCGGGCTCGGCTCGGCCTCAGCGACGACGCCGGACGGCGTCACCGTCGGCGCCATTGCGGTCGTCAACGCGATCGGCAGCGCCACGATCGGCGACGGCCCGTGGTTCTGGTCGGCGCCGTTCGAAGTGGGCGACGAGTTCGGCGGACTCGGGATGCCAGACAGGTTCACGCCGGAGATGCTGCAGGTGCGGCTGAAAGGCGCCGCAACCCCGAGCGCGGTCGAGAACACCACGCTGGTCGCGGTGGTCACCGATGCCGCACTCACCAAGACCCAGGTCAAGCGGCTGGCGATGCTGGCGCAGACTGGATTCGCCCGTGCGATCTATCCGGTGCACGCGCCGCTCGACGGCGACGTGGTGTTTGCCGCCGCCACCGGCGTCAAACCGGTCGAGCCTCTGGCCGGCCTCACCGAGCTCGGCGCCATCGCGGCCAACACGGTGGCACGGGCGATCGCGCGCGGCGTCTATGAGGCCACCGCGCTGCCGTTCAAGGACGCGCAGCAGGCGTGGCGCGATCGGTTCAGACGCTGACCGACAGCGACGAGGCCGAGGCAGCCTGGATCTGCGCGGCTTGGCGCTGGATCAGTTGCTCGACGAAATTGTACGACGAGGTCGCGCTGCCCGACGAGGAGTTGGTCGCCGCCTGCGTCATCGTCACCTTGCTGCCGTCGGCCTGAAGCAGTGCATCGCTGGAGCCGCCGCTATTCGCGCCGTTGCCGCCATGCGCATGATGGCGACGATTGCCCTTCAGTGCGGAGGACATCTCGTCGAGGCTGACCTGGCCGTCGCCGTCGCCATCGAGCTTGCCAAACACCTTATCGGCATTGGCGACATTGGTGCCGCCTGCGCCGAGCGCGTTCTCGAATTCGCTCTTGGTGATCGAGCCGTCGCCGTCGGCGTCGATCTGTTTGAACAGATCCTTCAGCGCGGCATCGCGGGTCTTCGAGGCGGTCGAGCTCGAACTGGAGGTCGACTGCTGGCTCTGCGCGTCGAGCAGCGCCTGCATCGTCTCCTGCGACAGTCCGCTGCTCGGAAGCGAACCGCTGCCGCTGGTGGGCAGGCTCGGGAACGACGAAGTGCTCGCGCTGCTGCTGGAGCTGGCGAACGGATTGGTGAAGCTGGTGGTCTGCGCCGACGATTTCGACTTCGATGTCGCCGCGCTCAGCGTATTGAGCAGTCCGGACAGCGCGCCGAGCGCGCCAAGGGCAGGCAGCATGACTGAAACTCCGCATTACACCGCTCGCCGCGGCCGGCAACTACCCATTCCGGCATGTTGTGGAGCAATCCCTGTGCCAGCCTCGAAATCACCGGAAATGCTGGACTTTTCCGTCCGTCGCGGCGCCGCCGGGACGGCAATTTCTGCCTCCTCCGGCACAACCTGCCGGGCGCGCGCAGCCAAGTTTGCGCTCTCGATTTGCGGGAAACCGGCGCGGCGTGGTAGCGAAGCTGATCCACTCACACGCAACCGGAAGCCCTGATGTCCTCCTTCGCGCACCGTCCGCTCGCCATCGCGCCCTCGATCCTCGCCTCGGACTTTTCCAAGCTGGGCGAAGAGGTCCGTGCGGTCGACACCGCCGGCTGCGACTGGATCCATCTCGACGTGATGGACGGCCATTTCGTGCCGAACATTTCCTACGGCCCGGACGTGATCAAGGCGATGCGGCCGCACACCAAGAAGATCTTCGACGCCCATCTGATGATCGCGCCGTGCGATCCGTATCTCGAGGCCTTCGCCAAGGCTGGCTGCGACCATATCACCGTGCACGCCGAAGCCGGCCCGCATCTGCACCGCTCGCTGCAGGCGATCCGCGGTCTCGGCAAGAAGGCCGGCGTCTCGCTCAATCCCGGCACGCATCCGAGCGCGATCGAATACGTGCTCGACGACATCGATCTGGTGCTGGTGATGTCGGTCAACCCCGGCTTCGGCGGCCAGGCCTTCATCCCGAGCGCAGTTCAAAAGATCCGCCAGATCCGCGCGATGATCGGCGACCGCCCGATCGACATCGAAGTCGACGGCGGCGTCTCCGACAAGGTCGCCGGCGAACTCGCCGCAGCGGGCGCCAATGCACTCGTGGCGGGCTCGGCCGTGTTCAAGGGCGGCACGCTGGAAGCCTACAAGGCCAACATCGCGGGGATCAGGAATGCGGCGATGAGCGCGCGGGGGGAAGTGGTTTAAAGACCGTTCAGACCAAACTCGTCGAAACTGACGAGAGGCAAAAGTGCGCACCGTGCCAGGTGGGACTGATGATGTAGCACCACCTGAGCACACTCAGCCTCCATTTCGACTTACACAAGTATCACTGTGTTCATCTAGCGGCTGCTCGCTTACATCGCCGTCATTGCCGGGCTTGACCCGGCAATCCATCACTCTTCGCAAGATAGCGCGCTGACGCGCGCGATGGATGCGCGGGTCAAGCCCGCGCATGACGCAAATGAATGTGGCTGCGACTGCGCCACATAATCGGTCCCCCCCCCCTGCAGCTGTTACACCCCCCTCGTTCGTCATTCCGGGGCGCCCGGAGCGCGCAGGCCGGAATGACGCGGTGAAAAGACAGGTTCTGCCAACCGCGGAATTCGGGCTTCGCCCAGCCGGGCCTGAAGCCCGGGTGGCGGCGCCCCCCGCCCGTCCCACTCCCTCCCCGTCCCTAGCCCCTGCCCCGCCGATCTGCTAAAGCGCGGCGTAATCCCCAGAACCCACGAGTTTGCGATGATCCCGCGTTATACCCGTCCGGAAATGGCTGCCATTTGGGAGCCGCTGACCCGTTTCAAGATCTGGTTCGAGATCGAGGCCCATGCCTCCGACGCGCAGGCGGCGCTCGGGGTGATCCCGAAGGAGGCCGCCGAGGCGATCTGGAAGGGCGGCAAGGACGCGGCGTTCGACGTGGCGCGGATCGACGAGATCGAGCGCGAGGTCAAGCACGACGTCATCGCCTTCCTGACCCATCTGGCCGAGTTCGTCGGCCCGATGTCGCGGTTCGTGCACCAGGGCATGACCTCGTCGGACGTGCTCGACACCTGCTTCAACGTCCAGCTCACCCGCGCCGCCGACATTCTGCTGGCCGACCTCGACCGCGTGCTGGCGGCGCTGAAGGCCCGCGCCTTCGAGCACAAGATGACCCCCGCTATCGGCCGCTCGCACGGCATCCACGCCGAGCCGGTGACGTTCGGCCTGAAGATGGCCTACGCCTACGCCGAGTTCAGCCGCGCCCGCGACCGCCTGATCGCGGCCCGCAAGGAGGTCGCGACCTGCGCGATCTCCGGCTCGGTCGGCACCTTTGCGCATATAGACCCGCGGGTCGAAGAACACGTCGCCAAAGCGATGGGCCTCGCGGTCGAGCCGGTGTCGACGCAAGTGATCCCGCGCGACCGCCACGCGATGTTCTTCGCGGTGCTCGGCGTGATCGCGTCGTCGATGGAGCGGCTCGCCACCGAGATCCGCCATCTGCAGCGCACCGAAGTGCTCGAGGCCGAGGAGTACTTCTCCGAGGGCCAGAAGGGCTCCTCCTCGATGCCGCACAAGCGCAACCCGGTGCTGACCGAGAACCTCACCGGCCTCGCCCGCATGGTGCGCGCCTATGTGATGCCGGCGATGGAGAACGTGGTGCTGTGGCACGAGCGCGACATCTCGCACTCCTCGGCCGAGCGGATGCTGGCGCCCGACGCCACCGTGACGCTGGACTTCGCGCTCAACCGCCTCGCCGGCGTGATCGAGAAGCTGGTGGTGTATCCGGAGAACATGACCAGGAACCTCGACCGCCTCGGCGGCCTGGTGCATTCGCAGCGGCTGCTCACCGCGCTGACCCAGAAGGGCTGCTCGCGCGAGGAGAGCTACAAGCTGGTCCAGCGCAACGCGATGCCGGTGTGGCGCGGCGAAGGCGACTTCCTGACGCTGCTGAAGAACGACCCGGACATGAAGAAGTACATGACCGACGCCGAGATCGAAGAGCAGTTCGACCTCGGCTATCACCACAAGCACGTCGACACCATCTTCAAGCGGGTGTTCGGCGAAAGCTGATAATCGCCACCGAAACGGCGTAGCTCAACAAAAAGCCCCCGGTTCGCGGGGGCTTTTTCATGGCTGCGGCAAGCCTGATACGTACGCAACCGGCCGCCCGCTCGAGCACGGAGCTTGGGTTCAGACTCACGACACGTCATGCCCGGCCTTGTGCCGGGCATCCACGTCTTCAGACCGATGTGCAGGAAAGACGTAGATGGCCGGGACAAAGCCCGGCCATGACGAAGATCATCAAAGAGCTGCCGCTCACGCCGCCTTGGCGAAGTGCTGGGCGAGGCCGGCGAACAGGCCGCGGCCGTCGGTGCAGCCCATGATGTCTTCGACGTGGTTTTCCGGATGCGGCATCATGCCGAGCACGTTGCCGCGCTCGGAGACGATGCCGGCGATCGAGGCGGCGGCGCCGTTGATGTTGTGGCTCTCGCCGATCTCGCCTTCCGGCGAGCAGTAGCGATACAGCACCCGGCCGTCGCCTTCGAGCCGCTTCACGGTGTCTTCGTCGGCTTCGTAATTGCCCTCGCCGTGCGCCACCGGCACCTTGATCACCTGCCCGGCCTTGTAGCCGCGGGTAAACGGAGTGTCGTTGCGTTCAACGCGCAGATGCACGTCGCGGCAGATGAACTTCAGCCGCGCGTTGCGCATCAGCACGCCCGGCAGCAGGCCGGACTCGCACAGGATCTGAAAGCCGTTGCAGACGCCGAGCACCAGGCCGCCATCGGCGGCGAACTTGCGCACCGCGTCCATCACCGGCGCCCGCGCCGCGATCGCGCCGCAGCGCAAGTAATCGCCATAGGAGAAGCCGCCCGGGACGACGACGAGGTCGGTGCCCTTCGGCAGTTCGGTTTCGGCGTGCCACACCATCGCGGCATCGTTGCCGGAGACGAGTTTCAGCGCGCGCGCCATGTCACGCTCGCGATTGATGCCGGGGAAGACGAGGACGGCGGATTTCATGCAATTTCCGATTTCGCGTAGAGCGGGCCTGGGACGATCTCGTCGACTGCTATTTGTCAGGTCGAGATTGCCGGTGCGTCATTCAGTTCGAGACGGCGCTCAATGTGTTCGAGCCGGCCGTCGTAGCGACCAAGGATTGCGTACACGTTCTGGACGTCCTGTTGCATGGAAATCAAATAGCCACGCATGGCGTTCATTTCGGACTTCAGTTCGTCCACCTTATGGTCGACCTTGTCCAATCGCTGCTGAACCTGCTTCAGCACCTCGAAAATCAACTCATTGCTCACTTCAGCCATGACCTGATCCTCTGAACGTCGGCTTAGCCCAGCACCTCGACGCGATAATTCTCGATCACGGTGTTGGCCAGCAGCTTGTCGGCGGCGTCCTTGAGGGCGGCTTCGGCCTTGGCCTTGTCGGCGGCGCCGTCGAGCTCGATGTCGAACACCTTGCCCTGGCGCACGCTGGCGATGCCGGCGACGCCGAGCGACTTCAGCGCGCCCTCGATCGCCTTGCCCTGCGGATCCAGGATCCCGTTCTTCAAGGTAACAGTTACCCGTGCCTTCATGGTCGCCTCGATGATCCCCTCGTCATGCCGGGCGAAAGCCTCGCCCTGCCGGTCATTCCGGGGCGCTCGCGCAAGCGAGCGAACCCGGAATCTCGATCGTTCTATAACTTCTGGATTCCGGGTTCGCCGCTGCGCGGCGCCCCGGAATGACGTCGACGGGGCGCTCAGCGCGCCCGAGCGACGTCAGCCCTTCACCAGAACCGGGCCGGAGCCGATCGGGCGCTCGTTTTCCATCAGGATGCCGAGCCGCTTGGCGACTTCGGTGTAGGCCTCGAGCAGGCCACCGAGATCGCGGCGGAAGCGGTCCTTGTCGAGCTTCTCGTTCGACTTGATGTCCCACAGCCGGCACGAATCCGGTGAGATCTCGTCGGCGACGATGATACGCATCATCTCGGCTTCGAACAGCCGGCCGCACTCCATCTTGAAGTCGACCAGGCGGATGCCGATGCCGAGGAACAGGCCGGTGAGGAAATCATTGACGCGGATCGCCAGCGCCATGATGTCGTCGATCTCCTGCGGGGTCGCCCAGCCGAACGCGGTGATGTGCTCCTCGGAGACCATCGGGTCGTTGAGCTGGTCGTTCTTGTAGTAGAACTCGATGATCGAGCGCGGCAGTTGCGTGCCTTCCTCGATCCCGAGCCGCTGCGACAGCGAACCCGCGGCGACGTTGCGCACCACCACCTCGAGCGGCACGATCTCGACTTCGCGGATCAGCTGCTCGCGCATGTTGAGGCGGCGGATGAAATGGGTCGGCACCCCGATGTCGTTGAGGTGCTGAAACAGATATTCCGAGATCCGGTTGTTGAGGACGCCCTTGCCCTCGATCACCTGGTGCTTCTTGGCATTGAACGCGGTGGCGTCGTCCTTGAAGTGCTGAATCAGCGTTCCGGGTTCCGGACCTTCATACAGCACCTTGGCCTTGCCTTCGTAAATGCGACGTCGCCGGCTCATGGGGATGTACCGTGTTTTGTTGAAATCCATCGGGTGGTGGGCTCCGTCTGACGAAAGCGGCCCACGGCGGAGCTGCCGAACAGGCCAGGAATAGGAAACAGAACGAGAACCCAGCCTCGCTGCAACCTAGCTGATTGGCCCCCTCGATACAATCGATCCGGCCGGGTGGCCCTGGAGTTTTACCCCTCGCTGTGCGCCATTGTGGCAGTTGTCTTAACGGGCGGCTCTGGATATCTAGGCATCGAACCCGCCCACCGCAAACCGGCCGTTCTGCCGGCTCAAGATCGGAACATCAGACATGACCACGTTCGACAAGCGCGAGGAAGGCTTCGAGAGGAAGTTCGCGCTCGACGAGGAGCAGAAGTTCAAGGCCGAAGCGCGCCGCGACAAACTGCTCGGCCTCTGGATCGCCGAAAAGCTCGGCCTGTCCGGCGACGCCGCCGCCGCTTATGCCAAGGAAGTGGTGATCGCCGATCTGGAAGAGGCCGGCGACGACGACGTGGTGCGCAAGGTCACCAAGGACCTCACCGACAAGGGCATCACCCTGCCGGAGACCGAACTACGCGCCAAGATGGCCGAGTTCTATGCCCAGGCGGTGCAAGAGGTGAAGTCCGGCACCTAATTGGTGCCGGCCGCTGCGGCAGCGTGCTTGATTGCTTGATCGAATTTTCGAATGCCCGGGCCTGTCCCGGGCATTCGTGTTTTCGGCGCAGGTTCTCGGTCAGACCCCAGTCGAGGTGTCCCGCTCTGCGACAGCGCGCCCGTCCCGCATTAACACTCGGCACACAGACGGAACAAAGCGGCGACGAATCGCTGCGAATCGGCGTTGCCGCCGTGGCGAGCGCTGCAGCTTGTGCGTCGACATTCCCGCCCACACCAAGGCTGGAACCCGCCACTTCATCCACCGCGGTGAAACAGGGCGAAAAAGTTAACATCCCGGATCGGAAACATCGGGGCGCGGGGTCGATCGCCGTGGCGGCGCCGCGACGCTCTGCCCATTCAATCCGGCGCCTGTCGCTGGGGCGGGGCTCTTCCCGATGCGATGGCTGCAGGGCGAGCCTTGCTGCGGCAGAACATTAGGCATATATTCTTATTTTGAATTGATGCCTTGCCTTTAACGGAGCCCAACATGCCCTTCCCGGTTTTTCGCTCCCCCATTCGCGTGATCGACTCCCCCATCGACCGACCGATCCTGGCGGCGCTGGACGACGGACCGCCGCCGGTCCCGGGCGGCCGTCCGAAGGGCTGCAAGCGGCTGCACACCAACGCCAAGGTCGCTCATGTGCGCCGGCTGATCGAACAGACCTCGTTCACCTACAAGGAGATCGCGGCGAAGACCGGCGTCAGCGCCGGCACCATCGGGCGCTGGGCCCGCGACGGCGGCTGGGCCCGTTACCCTTTGGCGCCGCGCGCCAGCGACACCGTGCCGACCGAGCGCGCCGGCCGCCGGCTGAAGCTGCGGATGCTCAGCCACAAGCTGCAGCAGCTTGCCGAACGCTATGTCGACGAGCTGTGGCAGGCGCCGTCGGTCGATCTCAACCGGCTGATCGAGGCCATGGAGGTGCTGAAAATGGCGCGGCTCACCCAGAAAGGCCGCGGCCGCCCCGGCAAACCCGGCCCGGCGCCCCGCACCGAAGAGGACTGGCTCGACCGCGAAAGCGCGATCCGAAAAGCCCTGACCGACATGCGTCACAACGGCGTCTTCACCACCTGCATCCCCGCCGAAGCCATGGCGCTGCTGGACGACGCCTACACCCCGCCGGAGCGGGAGGTGGTGCGGCGGGGACCGAGGAGGAGGCTGTAGATCGGTCAACAAACAGCACATTTGCCCGCGACTGTTTGCCGTCGCCACAGGCTCCCCCTCCCCCTTGCGGGGAGGCGCCTCAAGACGGCCCCGGATGCCGCCTTTCGATCATCCGGCTTACGCTTGCTGCCCCATGCGAAATAACACCTTGAAGTGCGGAGCCAATTGACCGCAAACCTGTCGAAGGAATTGTAGGTCCAACGGCATCTACGACGCCGGGACAGCGTCGGTGAGGCGGCATGACTCCAGAGGACGGCAAGGGCGAAGGCGAACTGATCCTCTATCGCACGGAAGACGGCCGCGACGCGTTGCAGCTTCGTCTGGTGGACGGAACGGTGTGGCTGACCCAGGCCGAGATCGCGGTGCTGTTCGACACCACCAAGCAGAATGTCAGCTTGCACTTCAAAACCATCTTTGCCGATGCGGAACTGGCCGAGGGGGCAGTTGTCAAGGATTCCTTGACAACTGCGGGCGACGGCAAGCGCTATGTGACGAAGCTCTATAATCTCAATGCCATCCTGGCTGTCGGCTACCGAGTCCGCAGCGCCCGCGGGGTGCAGTTCCGGCGTTGGGCGACTGAGGTGTTGAACGACTATCTGGTTAAGGGCTTCGTCATGAATGACGAGCGCCTGAAGGACCCTGCCGGCTTCGACTATTTCGACGAACTGCTCGAACGCATCCGCGATATCCGGGCGTCGGAAAAGCGATTCTATCAAAAAGTCCGCGACGTGTTCGCCGCGACAAGCGCCGATTACGACCCGAAGAACGAGACCGCGAAAACCTTCTTCGCCTCGATCCAGAACAAACTGGTGTTCGCCATCACCGGGATGACCGCCGCCGAACTGATCGTCGCGAGGGCCGACCCGTCACAGCCGAACATGGCGCTCACCAGCTGGAAGGGCGACCGCGTCCGCAAAGGCGACGTCGCGATCTCAAAAAACTATCTGACCGCCGAAGAGATCAGCGACCTCAACCTACTAACCACTGCTTTCTTGGACTTCGCTGAATTGCGCGCCCGCAACCGCCAGCCGACCACGATGGCCGAATGGATGGCGCAGACCGACCGCTTCGTCGCCTTCAACGAACGCGGAGTGTTGCAGGGCGCGGGCCGCATCTCCCATCTCCAGATGGAGCAGGTCGTTTTCGACCGCTTCGAGACATTCGATAAACGCCGCCGCGCCACCGAGACCGATGCAGCCGAGCAGGCAGCGATCAACGAACTGACCGAGCTCGAGCAGCAGGCGCGATCTGCGAAACTCCCCTCTGCGGGCAAGAAACCATCGAACAGGCCATCGTGACGGCCACGCTGGCGCATGAACACCGAGTGAAGCCGGCGGACCGAATCCGCAGTTCAGCCGTCGCCTGCATGAGCGACGCGACATTCAGGAGAGGCCGCCACCAGTCTCCCGGGCATCACTTCGCTCACTCGGATCACGCTCGTTGAGCCACGAGCCGATCGCAGCCACTACTCCCCCGCAAACAGCCCGTTCAGCTCCGCGCCCTTGGTCGCCCCGGCGAAGGCCGTGAAGGTGCCCTGCTCGGCGATCTCGCGCGCGGCGCCGAGGAAGCCGGCCCAGGCGCAGCGCGCCAGCGAGCCGCCGACGCTGATGCGGCGGACGCCGAGGTCGGCGAGCATCGGCACCGTCATGCTCGGCTGTGCGATCAGCACGTTGAGTGGCTTCGGCGCCACCGCCTTCACCAGCGTGGTGATCTCGGCCTCGGTGGTGATGCCCGGCGCGTACAGGCAATCGGCGCCGGCCTCGGCGAACGCCACCAGCCGCGCGGTGGTCTTGGCGAGATCGCGCTCGCCCTTGAAGAAGCCTTCGCAGCGCGCCACCAGCACGACGTCCTCGGCCGACGCATCGATCGCCGCCCGCGCCGCCTTGATCCGCTCGGCGGCGAGCGCGTCGTCGTAGAACGGTTGCGCCGGATCGGTGGTCGTATTCTCGATCGACAGCCCCGCGATGCCGGTGGCGATCGCGCGCGTGACATTGGCGGCGAGGGCGTCCGGGCTGTCGGCAAAGCCGTTCTCGAAATCGGCGTTGACGGGCAGATCCACCGCCGCGCACAGCGTCGTCAGATGCGCCAGCACGTCGTCGCAGCTCACCTGATTGTCCGCCCGCCCCGCCGACCAGGCAAAGCCAGCGCTGGTCGAGGCCAGCGCCTGAAACCCGAGCGACGCCAGCGCCCGCGCCGAGCCGACATCCCACGGATTCGGCAGCACGAAACAGCCGGTCTCGTGCAGCTTGCGAAACGTGGCGCGCTTGGCGGCGGTGCTGATCAT
Organism: Rhodopseudomonas parapalustris; assembly: GCF_053772255.1. Taxonomy (NCBI): domain Bacteria; kingdom Pseudomonadati; phylum Pseudomonadota; class Alphaproteobacteria; order Hyphomicrobiales; family Nitrobacteraceae; genus Rhodopseudomonas; species Rhodopseudomonas parapalustris. The sequence goes on from NZ_JAMKBZ010000028.1 coordinate 12,230, forward strand.
CCGCGATCTCCCTGTGATGTTGGCTGTTGTTGTCGGGACGCTAGCATGGTGCCGGCCGCGGCGTCGAAGCCGCCGATGCCAGCCGAGGTGTCCCACCCTGCGACAGCCGCCACCGCGCGTCTTAACGTTCCGAACGCAACCGGAACAAAGCGGTGACGAATCACAGCGAATCGGGCCGGGCGGGAAGCGGCGCGCTGCATGTCGCGCGGAGGCCAGCGCCACCACACCAGGGATGGACCCGCGTCAGCGCTGGACGAAGGCAGCGAAGGCAAAGAACGTTAACGGCGGGACACCGTCAAGTAACCCGCTGCTCCGGACAGCAGACCGAAGAGGCGGCCCTACAGACCATCCCGAATCGCAATCGAATAGAGGGCGTACTGGACCAAAGGTAACATATATGTTACCCTTGGTTATGCTGGACATTCGCTACTATTCGGCGGATCGGGAAAGCCCATTCGCGGATTGGCTCGACGGGCTCGACGTCATGGCAGCCGCCAAGGTGACGACCGCCGTGGCGCGGCTGTCCCTCGGCAACCTCTCCAACGTCAAGTCGGTCGGCGAAGGCGTCCTCGAAACCAAGATCGATTTCGGGCCCGGCTATCGGATCTATTTCGGGCGTGACGGCGACACGCTGGTCATTCTGCTTTGCGGTGGCACCAAGAAGAGACAACGCAGCGATATCGCGCGAGCCATCGTGTACTGGCGCGACTACAAGCAGAGCAAGAAGCGGCGGTCAGGACTGAGCAATGGCTAATACGAAGAGCTTCAAAGAATTGATCCAGAACCGCGTCGCGAAGGACCCGGCATTCGCCGACGCCCTGCTGCGCGAAGCGATCGAGGTGATGCTCAAGGGTGATATCGAGACCGGAAAAGCCGTCCTGCGCGACTACATCAAGGCCACCGTCGGCTTCGAACAACTCGGCGCCGCGACCGAACTGCCGCCCAAAAGCCTGATCCGGATGTTCGGCCCCAACGGCAACCCGCAGGCGAAGAACCTGTTCAGCGTGATCGGCTATCTGCAGGATCGCGCGGGGTTGGAGCTGAAGGTGAGCAAGGCACGACGGGCGTGAGCCGACCGCATCGAGCCGCTGATGCGGAGACAAAGACCATGAGCGAACAACGATTCGACAGCGTCTGGGATGCGTTGGAAGAGTCCCCTGCAGACGCCGCCAACATGAAGGCCCGATCGGCGCTGATGATCGCGATCCGCAACGTGGTCGACGATTGGAAGCTCACGCAAGCCGAAGCAGCCAAACGCCTCGGCGTGACGCAGCCGCGGATGAATGATCTGCCCCGCGGACGGATCGACAAATTCAGCCTCGACGCCCTGATGCTGCTGGCGACGACGGCGGGGCTGACAGTGAAATGGCGCGTGGTGAAGTCAGCGGCGTGACAAATAATTGCGGACGGCAGCCTGCATGAGCGAAGCGATATGCAGGAGACATCAATCGTCCCGGGTATCGCTGCGCTCACCCGGGCTACGCTCGCTTCGCTATTGCGCCCTGCGGGCTGAATGGAAACACGATGAAAGGCATTCTTGGCTGGGCACACGATCTGATCGCTTGGCTTGAATTACATGACAAGCTGGCAGGTTGGGCTCAATTCGTCGGCGCGATGATTGCTATCGCAATCACATATTTCACAGCTTTCGCTCCAGCTTGGCGACGGAAGCGACAGCTAAGAAGTGCGGCAGCGCGGCTTCTTTCGCATGGCTACGAGGCCTTGGAGAGCTATCATCGCACGTCGATCCATTTTCTGCCGTTCTCTCTGTCACTTCGCCAAGCTGCATTGAGCATGACTGCTGTGGCCAATGAAATAGATCAATTTCCGATCTTTGAGCTCGATGATCAAGGAAGTCGCTCTACGGCCCGGTACCTAGTCGCAACAAGTTTGACGTTGAATAGTGTACGGCTGTTTTTGGAGACCTTTGCAACTGAACTTGAGGGCCGCAAAGCAACGGAGGAAGATCGAGAGGCCATCAGAACTTTTGTCGGCCAACAGATCGACGTTCTGCAAAAGATGTTCTCAGGAGCCGACTTGAAGCGCCCGCAATGGTCCACTCCAAGGGAGTAAGGAATTGCATAAGGAGATGCTAAGATCCATCACGCAATCCCCACTACCTCCAACTCCTGCGCGCCCTTCCCGACCACGTCGCCGACGCTCTTGCCCATCAGCAAGCGCGCGACCGGGGCGACGAATGAGATCGTGCCGGCATTGGGGTCGGCCTCGTCTTCGCCGACGATGCGGTAGGTTTGGACGCGGCCGTCGGCGCGGCGGAAGGTGACGGTGGAGCCGAACGCGATCTCGTCGGTCGACGGCGGATCGGGCATCACCTGCGCGGTGCGAACGCGCGCCGCGTAGTAGCGCGCGTCACGCAAGGGGATCGCTTCGGCGCGGCGGCGTTCGTTGACATCCTCGATTAAACCAGCGGCTTCGAGCGCGGCCTTCGCTTCCGCAAGCTGCACCTCGAGTGCCGCGAGCCCGGCCGCGGTGACGAGATTCGGATGCTCCGAGATCGGGCGATCCGGCAGCACGGTCTCCGAGGCGGTCTCGGCACTGTCTTCCTTGGTAAAAGCGACGCTCAAGTTGAACTCCATTGACGGTCGGCAGACGACGACCTGACGCAGCGACACCGCAGCCCTCGATCAAGAGGAGCGGACCAGTTCGGCAAACTCCCACCAGTGGATCTTGTTCGCCAGCCAATTCCAATCCGCCATCGGCGAGGTCGATGGCAGCACATAGATCGACGTCGTTCCGATGCTCTCCTCATAACGCCCCAGGCCGACCCTGCGACCGACAAACCGCTTCGCAGCTTCCAGACTGGTGAAGGCGAGAAAGTCGGGGCGGTGCTCTTCGATCTTACGTCTGAGCACCACCCGATGTTCCGGCCGCGGCCGGACCTCATGATCGCTTCCGGCGACATCCTTGCACAGATCCGTCAGGCCGATGCCGAAGTTCGTCACCTCGCGAAACTCGTGCGGCGCCAGCTTTCGTGTCGTGAGGCCCGTTTCGCTCAGTACGCTCCAGAACTTGTTCCGGCCGTGCGCATAGTAGCTTTGCGCCTTCTCGGACGCGCGGCCGGCGGCGGTGCCGCAGAACACAACTCTGAGCCCGCGCTGCAGAACATCAGGCAAGATGACCTTGGGCAAGCTCTCCAGACCTTGCTGGCGCGCCTCCACTCAGTTCGCCCGCGTCCAGGTCGAGGACTTGCAGATCAGGCCGCCCATCGCGCAGCCCTGGGTGGTCAGGGTGCCGCCGGAGAGATTCATCTTGCCGGTGTAGGTCTTGCCGTCCTCCGGATTGAAGGCGCTCCCGGCCCAGGCGTTCGGCCCGGTGGGCTTCATATCGAAGAACACCTTCTGGCCGACCTTGGCGGGGGTCTCGACGCCCGGCTTGATCCACACCAGCGTGCCGCACAGCGCGCCGCCGCACGGCGCGAACTTGACCTTGGAAGCGCCGGTGTCGCGCAGCCAGGTGCCGCCGACCTCGTCGGCACGCGCACCCGTCGTCGCCAGGGCGGCGGCCAGCAGGCCGAGGCCGGTGAGCCATCCCGCGCGGCGCATTGTCGGTGTCGTGGTCATGTCCCCTCCCGCTTCCTTGCAATGCGGCGAGCCGCCGCTTGGCACGAAGCGAATCTCAGCCGGGGCGTGAAGTCAATCAGGCGCGCGCCAGCGCCGTCTCCAGCCGCTCCAGCACGGGGGCGATGTCGGCGGTGATCTCGGCCGCCTCGATCCACACCACCCGATAGTCCCGCTCTGCCAGCCAGTCTTTGCGCGCGGCGCGGTCGTTCGCGACCATCTCGCCTTCTCCCGGATGGATCAGCTCGATCGCGACGCGGCGGGTGAAGGAGACGAAATCCGGGATGTGGCGGCCGACCGGGGTCTGGCGCTTGAAGTTGCCGGCGAAGCGGCGGTCGGTGCGCAGCTTCTCCCATAAGAGCCGCTCGGCGTCGGTCGGGTTGCGGCGGAGCAGCCGCGCCAGCCCGCGCAGCGAGCCGCCCTCGGCCTCGGCGCCGCCGGCCGCGCGTTCGGCCAGCAGCGCGCGCAGCCGCGTGGCCTGATCGCCGTCGAGCACGCCGCCTTTGGCCGGGCCCTTGCGGCCGTCGGCGATCGCCATCACCACGCCGTGCAGCGTATGCATGTCCTGCTTGGACGGCTCCATCCGGGTGAAGATGTTGCGCAGGTTCACCAGCATGGTGTCGCGCTTTTCCGGCGGGCGGAGGAATTCGACGCGGTCGAGCTCTGCGACCAGATTGGAAAAGAACGCGTCGATCTGATGCTGCGAGGCGCGCGGGCTGCGCTCCGGCATCTCGTAAGGCAGCGCGTTCTGGGTGGCGTGCTTGAACCACTCGTAGCCCATCAGCAGCACCGCTTGCGCCAGGTTCAGCGAGGCGAACGCCGGATTGACCGGGAAGGTGATAATGCGGTTGGCGAGCGCGACCTCGTCGTTCTCCAGGCCATGGCGCTCGCGGCCGAACATCAGGCCGGTGGTGCCGCCGGTGGCGGTCTCGGCGACGATCTCCTGCGCAGCGGCTTCCGGTCCGCGCACCGGCTTGGCCTGGTCATGGGCGCGCGCGGTGGTGGCGAACAGCAGCGTGCAGTCCTTCACCGCGTCGGCGACGCTGTCGAACAGCTCGACCGCGTTCAGGATGTGGTCGGCGCCGGCGGCCGAGCGCTGGGCGGCGATGTTCGGCCAGCCGTCGCGCGGCTTCACCAGCCGCAGCCGGGTCAGCCCGAAATTGCCCATTGCGCGCGCGCACATCCCGATGTTCTCGCCCAATTGGGGCTCGACCAGAATCACCACCGGGCCATCGAGCGCGGCCGCGGGCTTGGATCGGTCGGTGCCGGAGCCGGACATGGGCAAGGTCTTTCAAAAACGGGCGCCCCTCGGAGTGATCCGAGGCGGCGCGAGGAGAAGCGGGAAAGCCGCGGCAGGCTGGCCGGTCGCCGGCGGCCGCCGCGCCCTCCCGTTGCCAAGGCGGCGGAAATTTCTCAAGCAAATAGTGGTTTTACCGGCGCGTTTTAGGCGGTGTGACGTGCGCCTGACACAGCGCCCGCCCGCCCCGCATCCAGCCGCGGCGGCGCACGCGGCCGCGAACTGGCCGAGCCATGCGCGAACGCGCTGCGAATCCGTCCAAATTGCTTCCCCAATCGCCTTTCGGCCCGTCCGGCGCGGTGCTATAGCGGGCGCGGCTTTAGTCCAATTCCCGCCCCTTTGAAGCGCAGAATCACAAGAAGGCCCGATCCCGCATGGCGAAAATCAAGGTGAAAAATCCCGTCGTGGAACTCGACGGTGACGAGATGACCAGGATCATCTGGCAGATGATCAAGGACAAGCTCATCACCCCGTTCCTTGATGTCGAGCTGATGTATTTCGACCTCGGGATGGAGCACCGCGACAAGACCGACGATCAGGTCACCATCGATGCGGCCAACGCCATCAAGCAGGTCGGCGTCGGCGTGAAGTGCGCCACCATCACCCCGGACGAAGCGCGGGTGAAGGAGTTCGACCTCAAGAGCATGTGGAAGTCGCCGAACGGCACCATCCGCAACATCCTCGGCGGCGTGATCTTCCGCGAGCCGATCATCTGCAAGAACGTGCCGCGGCTGGTGCCGGGCTGGACCAAGCCGATCGTGATCGGCCGCCACGCCTACGGCGATCAGTACCGCGCGACCGACATCAAGTTCCCCGGCCCGGGCACGCTGACAATGAAGTTCGTCGGCGAAGACGGCTCGGTGATCGAGCGCGAAGTGTTCAAGGCGCCCGGCGCCGGTGTCGCGATGTCGATGTACAACCTCGACGAGTCGATCAAGGACTTCGCCCGCGCCTCGCTGAACTACGGCCTGATGCGCAACTACCCGGTCTACCTGTCGACCAAGAACACCATCATGAAAGTCTATGATGGGCGCTTCAAGGACATCTTCCAGGAGATCTTCGACGCCGAGTTCAAGAAGGAATACGACGCCAAGGGTCTGACCTACGAGCACCGGCTGATCGACGACATGGTCGCTTCGGCGCTGAAGTGGTCGGGCGGCTACGTCTGGGCCTGTAAGAACTACGACGGCGACGTGCAGTCCGACACCGTGGCGCAGGGCTACGGCTCGCTCGGCCTGATGACCTCGGTGCTGATGACGCCGGACGGCAAGACGGTGGAAGCCGAAGCCGCGCACGGCACCGTCACCCGCCACTATCGCGAACACCAGAAGGGCAAGGCGACCTCGACCAACTCGATCGCCTCGATCTTCGCCTGGACCCGCGGCCTGGCGCATCGCGCCAAGCTCGACAGCAACGAAGAGCTGGCCCGCTTCTCCGACCTGCTCGAGAAGGTCTGCGTCGAAACCGTCGAAGCCGGCGCGATGACCAAGGACCTCGCGCTTCTGGTCGGCGCCGACCAGCGCTGGCTGTCGACCGAGGGCTTCCTCGACAAGGTCGCGCAGAACCTGCACAAGGCGATGAGCGAGACCAAGGCCGCCTGATCGGGCGCAGCGACTGAATACGCGAAAGGCGCGGGGCCCTGCTCCCCGCGCCTTTTTCGTTGGCGGCGCGGCTCGTCTATGGTTCGGCGCGGCGATCAATATGCCGATTCATCGAAAGCCACGGCTCACGCTCATGACTTCATTGCTGACCTTCTGCGCCGCCGCGCTGATGGAGATCACCGGGTGCTTCGCGTTCTGGGCGTGGCTGCGGCTCGACAAGTCGCCGCTGTGGCTGATCCCCGGCATGCTTGCGCTGGCGCTGTTCGCTTACCTGCTGACGCTGGCCGACAGCCCGCTCGCCGGTCGCGCCTATGCGGCCTATGGCGGCATCTACATCGCCAGCGCGCTGCTGTGGGGCTGGGCGATCGAAGGCAACCGCCCCGACCAGTGGGACGTCATCGGCGCCGCGATCTGCCTGGTCGGCATGAGCGTTATCCTGTTCGGACCGCGCACACTGCCAGCGTGAGCGATCCGACTGCGGAACCAGAACGGGCGGACGGCAGACCATTGGTGCTGAACCATCTCGGTCACTTTTGAGATGTTCTCGACTCGTCCCTGCGGCGTCCCGGTGCCGTGGCCGGGCTTCGGTGTCATAGTGTGGCTCATTGTCACCAGTGGTGTTCAACGGCGGAAGCATGACTTTGGAGCACAGGTGGACGGGCGCAATCTCACAGATCGATCTGGCCAGCGGCGTTCTGCAACAACCGGATGGTGATTGGGTCGACGAGCAGTTGCATCACGGCACCAAGGTGGTCGTTGTCCTGCGCGGTGCGATGCGGGCGCAGATCGACGGCTGCGGGGGCGAATTCAGTATCGCCGGCCCCACGGTCTGTGTGATCCGAGCGCCGGCCGATGCCTCCGGTCGCCAGATGATAACGGCCGACGAGCCGTTGCATTACGTGATGGTCAAGGCTGCCTTTGAGCCCGGCAGCGAGGCCGACCGCGAACGGGATCCGTTGGCGCCGCTGTTCTGCACCGATCGACCGAGCCTGCAACACATCGAGGCGCCGCGCGCACTGCAGGCGCTGTGCACGCAGCTCGAGGTGTGCCCGTTTGTCGGCGCGGCGCGGGATCTGTTCCTGTCCGCCAAGGCGATCGAGATCCTCGCTTTGGCATGCGACGCGGTCGACACCAACTCCGCGATCGAGACGCTGCGGCCTTCGCTCGGCGATGTCGAGCGCTTGAAAAAAGCCCGCGCCATCCTTCTGGAACGGCTCGGAGCTCCGCCGAATTTGCCGGCCCTGGCGGCAGCGGTGGGAATGAACACCCGGAAGCTGACGGACGGTTTCCAGGCGGCGTTCGGAACCACTGTGAACGACTTCCTGCAGGATGCCCGCTTGAACGAAGCTTACCGGCTACTGTCGAGCGGCGCCACCAACGTCTCGGAGGCCGCGCATCGCGTCGGCTACACGCCCGCTTACTTCTCGGCGGTGTTCCGAAAGCGCTTCGGGATTTCTCCGCGCGATCTGCTGTAATTCCGCTCTGCGACCGTTCGGCCGCGCCGCGATCGTAGAACGTTTGTAATCGTAAGAAATCGTCCGGATATCAAAAGTCCGGCGGCTTGTCGCATTCCTCGCAGTCACGCTTCTGTGCCGCGTCCTGGAGGAATAACACGATGACGACACAGCCGCGTTCCGCCGAACTAACTTCTTCACGCCAGCAAGCGCTGCGGCGCAGCCGCAGATACGCAGCGACGCTGCCGATGAGTGCATTGCTGTTGATGGGTGCGGTGGCCGACGATGCGCGGGCTCAGGCTGCGGGAACTGCGCCCTCCTCCCCGGCCGCGAGCGCGCTGCCTGCCGTGGTCGTCAGTGCCCCGAAGCAGAGCAAGCCGAAACGGAGGGCTACACCGCCGACCGTAACCGCCGCCCCCGCAGCGCCTCCCCGCCCGACCTCGCGGGCGACAACCGCGCGCGACGCCGACGGGTCGGGATTCGTCGCCCGGACCAGCACGACAGGAACCAAGACCAATACGCCGCTGATCGAAACGCCGCAGTCGATTTCGGTGATCAACCGCCAGCAGATGGATGCACAGAACGTGCAGTCGGTGACCGACGCCCTGCGCTACTCGGCCGGCGTTGTCGCGACAACACCGGCGATCTCGCAGCGCTTCGACACGTTCAGCATTCGCGGCTTCGATGCCAGCAGCAGCGGAATCCTGCGCGACGGCCTGCGCGGCACCACCGCCCAAGCCTGGCCCAAGACCGAGCCTTACGGTCTCGAACGCGTCGAGGTGCTGCGCGGGCCGAGCTCGGTGCTGTATGGCCAGAACGCACCGGGCGGCCTGATCAACCTCATCACCAAGCGACCGCTCGACAAGCCTTTCCACGAAGTGATGCTGCAGGGCGGCAGCTTCGACCGGCTGCAGGGGCAGTTCGATCTCAGCGGCCCGATCGACAAGGACGGCCAGTTTCTCTACCGGCTGACCGGACTGGCTCGCGACAGCAATACGCAATTCAAGGCGATCCCGGACGACAAGGTGTTCATCGCGCCGGCATTCACCTGGCGGCCGGATATCGACACCACGCTGACCATCCTGATCGACTACAGCCACGAGAAGTTCGGGCCGCCGCGCCCGTACATTCCGATCCAGGGCACGCTGCTTCCGAACAAGAACGGGCAATTGCCGCGCAACCAGTTCCTTGACCAGCCCGGTCTCGACAACGATCGCACGCAATATTCGGCCGGCTATCTGTTCGAGCGCAATCTCGACGACACCTTCACGATGCGGTCGAATTTCCGCTACGGCCACGTCGACCTTTTGACCAACACCGCGTCGGGCATGAGTCTTGCGGCCGACCAGCGGACACTCAATCGCGCGCTGTATCAATTCCGCATCGTTGGCGACACCTACGCGTCCGACAATCAGATCCAGGCCGACTGGTGGATGGGCTCGACGCAGTTCGTGTCGCTGGCCGGCGTCGACTATCGCCGTTCGACCGAGGATTACTACCTCAACAGCGGCCGCGCTCCATCGATCGACATTTTCAATCCAGTCTACAACCAGCCGATCGGTGCGGCGACCACGGCGAGCGCCTCGACCTGGCAGACCTCCGACCAGATCGGCATCTATGGCCAGCAGCAGATCAAGTTCGACGGACGTTGGGTACTGAGCTTCGGCGGGCGGCAGGACTGGTCGAACACCGCCACGGATAACCGCCTGAAGCGCTCGACCGCGACGCAAGACGACAAGGCGTTCACCTACCGGACAGGGCTCGTCTATCTCAGCGACGTCGGCCTCGCGCCCTATATCGGCTATTCGACCTCGTTCAGCCCGGTGCTCGGGACCGACTTCTACGGCCAGCCCTACAAGCCGACCATCGGACGGCAAGCGGAGATCGGCATCAAGTACCAGCCGGCCGGGGCGAGCAGCTTCGTCACCATGTCGGTGTTCGATCTCTATCAGGAAAACGTGCAGACCACTGATCCGAACAATTCGCTCAATCGTCTTCAAGTCGGAGAGGTGCGTTCCCGCGGGTTCGAGCTTCAGGGCGTCGCCAATCCGATCGCAGGCCTGAATCTCGTGGCCTCTTATACCCACGCCGAACTGACCGTGACCAAGAGCAACACCGCAGCCGAGCTCGGCAACCGTCCGACCGGGCTGCCTGCGGACACCGCGTCACTGTGGGGCGACTACACGTTCCAGAGCGGCCCGCTGGCCGGCTTCGGCGCTGGCCTCGGCACGCGCTATGTGGGCGAGAGCTTCGCGGATTCCGCCAACACTATCGGCGTGCCGTCCTATGTGCTGTTCGACGCCGCGCTTCACTACGATCTCGGCAAGCTTCATCGCGATCTGAAGGGGATGCGTCTCGCCGTCAACGCGACCAACCTCACCAACAAGCAGTACTATGTGAGCTGCTCGGCCACGAGCTGCAACGCCGGCTTCGACCGCTCGGTCATCGCCAGCCTTCGCTACCGGTGGTGAGCCATTCAGGAGACCAAACGATGCGCTTCATGACACACCTGACCCGGGCCGCGATCGTCGCGGTGTGGGCGTCGACGATGCCCTGCCTCGCTTCGGCGCACGAGCTAAGACCCGGCCTGACGCAAACCGCCGTCGCCTATCGCGGTGAACATCGTTGGGCGTGGCTGTCAGAGGACGGCGAGACCGGCACGTTGCGCCTCGGCTTCACCGCGCTGCCGAGCGGTGACTATCTGGTCGCCGGATCGTTGGTGCTCGACGACGCCGAACTGGGAGCCAGCGGCTCCGCCCGGTGGCGGGGCGACCGCCTGATCGTCGACCTGATGGTGAGCGGCGGGGTGCGCGCACAGGCGCCCGACGAAGCCAAGCAGCGGCTGTTCGCGAAAGGTGACGTGCCAAAGCAGATCGATTCGGCCGGCTTTGCCAGCTTCCGTGCTGAACTGTCGACGACGCTCGACGGCGTCACCCAGCAATATCAGACCAACGTGCTCACCGGCGGCAAGGTGCAGGGGCCGATCTATCGTAACGGCACGTTGAAGCTACTGTAGCAGTGACGAAGCGCCCCGATCACGCCGTGCGGCGGCCGTCGGCTCGCCGCATCTGGCGTGCGCTGCATCTTTCGCTTGCGCTCACCGTCGGTGCCGGCCTCGCCTTGATCGGCGCGAGCGGCGCGCTGCTGGTGCTGAAAGAGCCGCTGGTCGCCCTCGAAGTCGGACGCGAGATCGTCAAGCCGCCGCGCATCGCGGGGCGGCCGGACGCCACTGCGGACCGGTGGATCGAGCGAACGAGAGAGCGCTATCCCGAGCTGAAGGTGATCGGAGCCAACGCGCCGGGCGCGGGATTCCTGCCCGGCGACGCGGCGATCGTATTCGGTCGCCTGCCGCCGGGCGATCTTGGCGTGGTGTTCGTACATCCTCAGAGCGGCGAGCCGCTCGGACTGTTCGCGTTCGATCGATCGTGGTTCGCAGCGGTGGTGAATCTGCATCGCCGGTTGCTGCTGCCAAGTTCGCTGGGCGCCGACGTGGTCGGTTGGTGCGGCATCGGCCTCGCGGCATCGCTGCTGTCAGGCGCGTATCTGTGGCGGCCGCGGCAGCGAAAATGGTGGCGATCATTCTGGATTAACACATCCGCCTCCGGGCGGCGAAGCCTGATCGAATGGCATGGCGTGTCGGCCGCGTATCTGCTGGCGCCCATGCTCGTGCTGGCGGCCACCGGAGTGACTCTTACCAAACCGGAGTGGCTGGGACTGCCCGGGCCAGCACCGGCCAAGCCGACGGCCCAGGCAATCGCTCCGGCCTGTGCGGCCGGCGCGGACATTAACGCCGCATTGGCAGCCGTGGCGCAGACGCATCGTAGCGCCCACATCGTCGGCGTCGTCCTGCCACGAGGGCCGGCCGGCGCGTATCAGATCAGGTTGCGTTCACCGACATCGATCCGCAACGACCTGACTGTGGAGGTCAGAACGGGATGCACCACGCCTCTGGTGGAGACCGTTGAGGCGGACTCCGCCCTCCGGCGCGACTGGCTGAACCCGCTGCACACCGATATGCGGCTCGGCATGCTCGGACAAGCGGTCGTTTTCCTGTGTGGCATCGCGCTTCCGGTTCTGTATGCGACCGGGCTTTGGTTGTGGATAGGACGGCGGCGCAAGCGCGCCGGCTGAGGCGCCTTGCGGATGCACGGCCGTCTGGATCAAGCCGCCGCGCCGGCCGAAGCCGGGGCGGTGGAGCTGCTGATCGGACTGCCGCCAGCGCCTGCGTCGCCGCTGCCGGCCTCGACGCCGAGCCTTGCGATCATCGCGCGGGCGATTTCGTCTTCGCCCATGATCACCAGGTTGGCGCCGTTGCTCCTCAGATGCGTCACTTCCTCGGTGGAGTGTGCGCGGGCGATGATCAACAGGCCGGGATTGACCGCGCGCGCCTTCGAGATGATCTGGCCACCTTCGAACGCGTTGGGGATCGCCACCAACAGACCGTGAGCCTGAGCGATCTCGGCTGCATCGAGGATTTCCTGGGCGGCGGCGTTGCCGTTGATCGCCACGAAGCCCTCGCGCTGCAGCCGAGCCACCCGCTCGTCGTCGTTCTCGATCACCACCACGTCGGCACCTATTCGGCGCAGCACCGCGCTGACATTCGAGCCGACCCGGCCGTGGCCGACCAGAACGACATGGCCGCGCGGCTGCGCCGGCGCCGCGGCGGCTGCAGCCTCCTTGGCCGCCTGCTTGGCGGCTTCGGCAGCCGCCGCGACCTTGGCGCTGACGCGGTCGAGCAGCACGAACATCAACGGATTGAGCATGATCGAGATGATCGCGCCGGCAAGCACCAGATCGCGGCCACGCTCCGGCATCAACCCGAGCGCGACGCCGAGCCCGGCGAGGATGAAGGAGAACTCGCCGATCTGCGCCAGCGAGGCGGAAATCGTCAGCGCCGTCATGTTGGGATGGCCGAACAGCCGCACGATCAGGAACGCCGCGATCGATTTGCCGAACACGATGATCAGCACGGTGACGAGCAGCGGCAGCGGCTCGCGGACCACGATCGCCGGATCGACCAGCATGCCGACGGAAACGAAGAACAGCACCGCGAAGGCGTCGCGCAGCGGCAGCGTCTCGTTGGCGGCGCGCTGGCTCAGCTCGGACTCCGACAGGATCATGCCGGCGAAGAACGCCCCCAGCGCGAACGAGACGTCGAACAGCACCGCGGCGCCGAACGCGACGCCGAGCGAGATCGCCAACACCGCGAGCCGAAACAGTTCGCGCGAGCCGGTGTGCGCCACGTAGTGCAGCATCCAAGGGATGATGCGGCGGCCGACCACCAGCATGAAAACCATGAAGGCGAACACCTTGCCGAGCGTCAGCGCCACCGGCCACAGCACCGTCTCCCAGCTGGCGGTGGTGGCCTCGCCCTTGAGCAGCCCCGCGACCGCCGGCAGCAGCACCAGCGTCAGCACCATGGCGATGTCTTCGACGATCAGCCAGCCGACCGCGATCCGGCCGCGCTCGCTGTCGACCAGGCGGCGCTCCTGCAGCGCGCGGAGCAGCACCACGGTGCTCGCGACCGACAGCGCCAGACCGAACACCAGGCCGGCGCCGAACGGCCAGCCGAGCGCATGACCCAGCCCGGCGCCGAGCACGGTCGCGGCTCCGATCTGCACCACCGCGCCGGGAATCGCGATCGCCCGGACTTCGAGCAGATCCTTCAGCGAGAAATGCAGTCCGACGCCGAACATCAGCAGAATGACGCCGATCTCGGCGAGTTCGTTGGCGAGACTTTGGTCGGCCACATAGCCCGGCGTGAACGGACCGATCACCACGCCGGCGAGCAGATAACCGACCAGCGGCGAGATCTTCAGCCGCTGCGCCACGACACCGAGAGCGAATGCCAGCACCAAACCGGCCACGATGGTGGAAATCAGGGGTGTATTGTGCTCCATCGTCCTGTTGTGCGGCATGAAGCCGCGACTTTCCACCCGAATGAAGGCTACCGATCGCCGCAGTGCACGCGGCACAAAGAAACCAGAGTTGGGCCGGAACTCGAATCGCGGTGTATTGCCGCAGCTTGCGACGGACGCGCGGGAGACCGCCGCATCCAGCTACCGCATGTGGGTTGAGGAACGATGTCAGTCGAGAACGATGTTGGAGTATACCGCGAAGCCCTGGTGTTTCTCGGGACTGCAGGCGTCCTGATCCCGGTGATGACCCGGTTTCGCGTCAGTCCGGTGCTCGGCTTTCTGGTCGCCGGGCTGGTGCTCGGCCCGCACGGCCTCGGCCGGATCGGAGCCGATCTTCCGGTACTCAGTTACATCGCAATTACTTCGCAAGACGCGGTCGACCGCCTTGCCGAACTCGGCGTCGCGTTTCTGCTGTTCACGATCGGCCTGGAATTGTCGTTCGACCGGCTGTGGACGATGCGGCGCCTGGTGTTCGGCCTCGGCATGTCGCAGGTGGTGCTGACGACCGCTGCGATCAGCGGCATCGCTCTGGCGTTCGGTAACACGGTGGAGTCCAGTCTGGTGATCGGCGCCTGTCTGGCGCTGTCCTCGACCGCGATCGTGCTGCAGCTCCTCGCCGAGCAGAAGCGACTCGCCACCATCGCCGGCCGTAGCATCTTCGCGGTGCTGCTGGCGCAGGATCTGGCGGTGGTGCCGATCCTGTTTCTGATCGTGGTGTTCGGCAAGGCCGGCGCGGCGGCAGGTGACGCGTCGATCGGGGCCGGCCAGGTCTGGTTCGGTCTGCTGATGGCGCTGGTGCAGGCGGCCGCCGCGATCCTGCTGATCATCGGCTTCGGCCGGCTGGTGCTGCGGCGGCTGTTCCGGCTGGTGGCCTCGACCAACAACCGCGAATTGTTCATGGCGACGATCCTGTTCGTGGTGGTCGGCACCTCGCTGGTCACCCACGTCGCCGGGCTGTCGATGGCACTCGGCGCGTTCCTCGCCGGCCTGGTGCTGGCCGAGACCGAATTCCGCCGCCAGGTCGAGGTCGACATCGAGCCGTTCAAGGGCATGCTGCTCGGGCTGTTTTTCATCTCGGTCGGCATGCGGATCGATCTGGCGGAAGTCGCGCGCTATCCGGTGATGGTCGCCACCTCGGTGATCGGCATGACGGCGTTGAAGGCGGTGGTGATCGCGGGCCTCACCTGGATGTTCCGGCTGTCGCGGCCGGTGATCGCCGAGGCCAGCCTGCTGCTCGCCGGCGGCGGCGAATTCGCCTTCCTCGTCCTGGGCCTCGCCAGTTCGAGCGGCCTTGTCACCCGCGAGGTCGAACAGTTCATGCTGCTGGTGTCGTCCGGCACGATGATGCTGACGCCGTATCTGGCGCGGCTCAGCCGCAAGGCCAGTGCGCGGGCGCGCAGCGCGGTGGCGGTCGAGGCCGGCCACACCGATCCCCGCCCCGGCGACACGCCGCTGATCATCCTGGTCGGCTACGGCCGGGTCGGCCGCATCGTCGGCGAGATCCTGACCAAGCAGGGCAAGCCGTTCATCGGCATCGATGTCGACGCCGAGGCGGTGGCGCGGGCGCGCAAGGCCGGCGCCGATGTGGTCTATGGCGACGCCAGCCAGCGCGCGTTCCTGCGCAAATGCGGCCTCGGCGACACGCCGGCGATGGTGGTGACGATGCACGACGCCGCCGCGGCCGAGCACGTCGTCGCCGCCGCCCGCGCCGAACGCGCCGACCTGCCGATCATCGTCCGCGCCCGCGACGCCGACCATGCGGCGCGACTGTTCCAGCTCGGCGCCACCGACGTGATCCGCGAAGTGCTGGAAGCCAGCTTCGAGATCGCCAGTTCCGTGCTGCAGACTCTCGGCATCCCGGCCGGGAAAGTGATCGCCGCCATCCACGACGAACGCGACACCAGGAAGAAGCAGGTCCGCGAAGGCGTTGCGGCGGATTGAGGGCGTAGCTCCGCAAAAACCTACATCTCTCGCGCCACGTCGGTATCTCCGCGCTCTCCTACCATTCAGACCCGCGCTGAACGACGGCACGGAACAGATCACCGCGACCGAACTTATCGGTTGATGCGGTCAGTCTGCCTCGTGTCTCGAGCAGCGTTCGCAGCTTCGAAGTCAGCTGATCGGCCTCCCCCGTCCGATCTCCATTGCGATCGAAAGCCTCGACCTGATGAAGCTGGGCAAAGCCCAATCCCTGGAAGACGTCGCCGGTCTGGTCGGCGCCTGCGCGGTCACGATCCTGGCCGTCATCATCATCTTGGCGCTGTATGTCGGCCGAGAGGTGTTCGTCCCGGTCGCCCTGGCGATCCTGCTGAGCTTCGTGCTGGCTCGCCCGGTCAACTTCCTGCAGTCGCTGCGGGTGCCGCGGGCAATCGCGGCGATCACCACCGTTCTTTTCGCCTTCGCGGTGATCTTCGCGCTCGGCAGCCTGATCGCGACGCAGCTGTCGCGACTGGCCGACGACCTGCCGCAGTACCAATCCACGATCCAATCCAAGATCACCTCGCTGCGCGGCGTGACCGGCGGTTCCACGACGCTCGAACGCGCCGAGGGGATGCTGCAGAATCTCAGCAAAGAACTGAACAAACCGAAGAACGCGCCCGCGCCGTCGCTGAGCAATCCGCCGACGTCGTCGTCGAGACCGGTCACCCCCGTTCCGGTCGAAGTCCTGCAACCCGACCCGGGGACCTTGGCGAACTTGCGATCTCTGATCGCGCCGCTGATCTCGCCGCTGGCGACGACCGGCATCATCGTGATCTTCGTCATCTTCATCCTGTTGCAGCGGGAGGACCTGCGCAATCGGCTGATCCGGCTCGCCGGCACGCGCGATCTGCAGCGCACGACCGCGGCGCTGGATGATGCCGCCAGCCGGCTGAGCCGCTTGTTCCTCAATCAGCTGCTGATCAACTCCGGCTTCGGCGTGCTGATTGGCACCGGGTTGTGGATCATCGGCGTGCCGAGCCCGGCGCTGTGGGGCATTCTCGCCGCGGTGCTGCGCTTCGTGCCGTATATCGGATCGATCATCTCAGCGGCCTTCCCACTGACCCTGGCGGTCGCGGTCGATCCCGGCTGGACAATGCTGGTGTGGACGGCGATCCTGTTCTTCGTGATCGAACCGGCGATCGCCCATGTCGTCGAGCCGATGGTGTACGGCCGTAGCACCGGGCTCTCGCCGGTCGCCGTGGTGATCTCGGCGACGTTCTGGACCGCGCTGTGGGGCCCGATCGGCCTCGTTCTTGCCACGCCGCTGACGGTGTGTCTCGTCGTGCTGGGACGGCACGTCGAGCGGTTGGCGTTTCTCGACGTAATGTTCGGTGATCGGCCGGCGCTGTCGCCGCCGGAGATCTTCTATCAGCGCATGCTAGCCGGCGACCCGGCCGAAGCGGCCGAGAAGGCCGAGCAGTTTCTCAAAGAACGGTCGCTGTCGTCGTATTACGACGACGTCGCACTGAAAGGCCTGCAACTCGCCCAGGCCGACCTCGATCGCGACGCACTCGACGCCGTGCGCCTGACGCGGATCAAGGAGACGGTGCAGGAGTTCACCGAGGACCTCACGGACGAAATCGATCAGGCGCCGGACGGCGACGAAGCCACCACCGACGCCGAGGCAGCTGCCGCAGTCGAAGTGGCGCCGGTCGATCACGCCGACGACGACATCGCAGTGCTGAAGCCGGCTGATCTCAAGCCTGGATGGCAAGGCGCCGCGCCGGTGATGTGCATCGGCGGACGGTCGCAATTGGACGAAGCCGCGGCGCTGATGCTGGCGCATTTGTGCCGCGTGCACGGCATCGGCGCCCGTGTCGAGCCATCGAGCGCGCTGTCCACCAAGAACATCTTTGGCCTCGACGTCTCGAACGTCGCTCTGATCTGCCTGTCGTATCTCGAGGCGTCGAACACGACCCATATCCGCTACGCCGTCCGCCGCCTGCGCCGCAAGGCGCCGCACGCCAAGATCATCGTCGCCTTGTGGTCGGCGGAGACTCCGCAACTGGCCGATACCAACGAATCCGCGCAGGCCGACGCGACGGTACTGACGCTGCGGGACGCCGTGAAATTCTGCGTCGAAGAGGCGATCATTGAGCCGCCGCCGCAGACGATCGAAATGCCGGTGATCAGCGAGGCTGTGTAGAAGCGTAGCGGACAAACTTCGTACCGCGAATGTCCGCGTCCGTCATTCCGGGGTGTACGTAACGCGAACCCGGAATGACGGGGTAAGGCTGTTAGTTTTGCGCCGTCCGGCGATAGTGATAGCGATACAGCTCCAGGTCGAAGCTCAGGCTCGCATACAGCGCGCGGCCCGCTTTGTTGTCGGCAACGACTTGCAGGCAAGCGCCGGTGGCGCCTTGGGCGGCGGCCCAGGCCAGCAGCGCGATCATCAGGCGCCTGCCGAGACCGTGGCCGCGTAGCGCTTCATCGACCACCACCGACTCGATCACCACCAGACTGCTGTGCAGCATGCCGTAGGCGGTGGCGACGATGCGGCCGTCCCGGCGAAGCGCGAAGAAGCCAGTCGGCAGCGCGATCGCATCGACGACGCGGGCATAGACGGCCGCGTGCGACGGCGACTGCCCCTGCAGCCGCGCGATCGCGGCCAGCCATTCGGCGTCGGCGCGTGGAGCAACGGTGACATCGGGTATTGCGTCGGCAAAGCTCTCGCGCGTCAGGCTGCGATACAGCGTGCGGGCCTCACCCTCGCACCCGAAGCCGCGCTGATCGAGTTCGCGATTGAGCTCCGCGGCCCCTGCGAGCAGCGACGGCACGCGCACGATCAGCGGAAGGCCGTGGTGACGATACAACGCGTCGAAGCCATCCAACTGCGGCGCAATCAACTCGGCGCGGTCGTGCAGCGGATTGACCGAGTTGGCGCGCCGCGACACGCCCTCGCCGAACCTCAACAGCCAGTCGCCGTCGACCGCGCTGCGCAACGCCGGCCAGGCATTGAGACAGGCCTGCTCGACCCGCCACGCGAGCGCATCGGACATGCTTATCCGCCGATGGCGGCCGCGATCGCGTCGAGTGCGGCGGCTGCCTTGGAGCCGTCGGGACCGCCGGCCTGAGCCATGTCGGGCTTGCCGCCGCCCCCCTTGCCGCCGAGCACTTCAGACGCCTTGCGGACCAGATCGACAGCGGAGAACCGCGACACCAGATCGGGCGTGACGCCGACCACGATCGAGCCCTTGCCGTCTTCGCTGGTCGCCACCAGTGCGATCACGCCGGAGCCGATCTGCTTCTTGCCCTGATCGACGAGGCCCTTGAGATCCTTGATCTCGATGCCCTCGACCGCGCGCGCCATCAGCTTGATGCCGCCGATGTCGCGGACGTCGGACGCAGCGCCGTCTCCGGACGCACTGCCGCCCATCGCCAGCTTCTTGCGCGCCTCGGAGAGTTCGCGCTCCAGCTTCTTGCGTTCGTCCATCAGCGCGGTGATACGCGATGGCATGTCGTCCAGCGTGGTCCGCAGCTCGGCGGCGGCGAGCTTCGCCGTGGCGATCGCCGCATTGGCGCTCTGCCGCGCGTAGCGCCCGGTGAGCGCCTCGATGCGGCGGACGCCGGCCGCGACCGCGCTCTCCGCGGTGATCGACACCAGGCCGATGTCGCCGGTGCGCTTCACATGGGTGCCGCCGCACAGTTCCACCGACCAGCCGAGGGCGTTGGAGCCGTGCTCGCGCGCCGCCTTGCCCATCGACACCACGCGGACTTCGTCGCCGTATTTCTCGCCGAACAGCGCGCGGGCGCCGGCTTCGCGGGCATCGTCGACCGCCATCAGGCGAGTAGTCACCTCGCCGTTCTCCAGCACGATGTCGTTGGCGATGTCTTCGACCTTGCGCAGTTCCTCGGTGCTGATCGGCTTCTGATGCACGAAGTCGAAACGCAGCCGGTCGGGCGCGACCATCGACCCCTTCTGGGCGATGTGATCGCCGAGCACCTGGCGCAGCGCCTCGTGCAAGAGATGTGTCGCCGAGTGATTGGCGCGGATCGCCGAACGGCGGGCGTGATCGACATCGAGCGCCAGCGCGTCGCCGAGCTTGATGCTGCCCTGCTCGACGGTGCCGAAATGCACGAACAGATCGCCGGCCTTCTTCAGCGTGTCGGTGACGACGAAGCGGACGCCGTCGGCGCTGAGCACGCCGGTGTCACCGACCTGACCGCCGGACTCGGCGTAGAACGGCGTCTGGTTCATCACGATCGCAGCCGCATCGCCCGCCTTCAGCGCATCGACCTCGGCGCCGTCCTTGACCAGCGCGGTCACCACACCCTCGGCAGTCTCGGTGTCGTAGCCGAGGAACTCGGTGGCGCCGAACTTCTCACGCAGCGAAAACCACACCGCCTCGGTCGCAGCCTCGCCCGAACCCGCCCATGACGCACGCGCCTTGGCGCGCTGCCGATCCATCGCGTCGGTGAAGGAGGCGATATCGACATTAATACCGCGGTTGCGCAGCGCGTCCTGGGTCAGGTCGAGCGGAAAGCCATAGGTGTCGTACAGCGTGAACGCGGTCTCGCCGTCGAACATGTCGCCCTTCTTCAGGCCGGCGCTCTTCTCGTCGAGGATCGCGAGGCCACGGTCGAGCGTCTTGCGGAAGCGGGTCTCTTCGAGCCGCATCGTCTCTTCGATCATCGCCTCGGCGCGGACCAGCTCTGGATAGGCCTGGCCCATCTCGCGCACCAGCGCCCACACCAGCCGCCACATCAGCGGCTCGCTGGCGCCGAGCAACTGCGCGTGGCGCATCGCGCGGCGCATGATCCGGCGCAACACATAGCCGCGGCCTTCGTTCGACGGCAGCACGCCGTCGGCAATCAGGAACGACGACGAACGCAGGTGGTCGGCGATGACGCGGAACGAGGCGGCGTCCTGTTCGGTCGGGCCACGGCCGAGCGCTGACGAAGTCGCGTCGATCAGGCTGCGGAACAGGTCGGTGTCGAACACGCTGTCGACGCCCTGGAGGATGGAGGCCATCCGCTCCAGGCCCATGCCGGTGTCGATCGACGGGCGCGGCAGCGGCACGCGCTCGTCCTTCGTCACCTGATCGTATTGCATGAACACCAGATTCCAGAATTCCAGGAATCGGTCGCCATCTTCATCGGGGCTGCCGGGCGGGCCGCCGAAAATATGCTCGCCGCGATCGATGAAGATCTCCGAGCACGGGCCGCACGGGCCGGTGTCGCCCATCGCCCAGAAATTGTCGGAGGTCGGGATGCGGATGATGCGGTCGTCGGAGAAACCGGCGATCTTCTTCCAGTAGCCGGCCGCCTCGTCGTCGGTGTGATAGACGGTGACCAGCAGCTTGTCCTTCTTCAGGCCGAAGTCGCGGGTGATCAGGTTCCAGGCCAGCTCGATCGCGCGCTCTTTGAAATAATCGCCGAACGAAAAATTACCGAGCATCTCGAAGAAAGTGAGATGCCGCGCGGTGTAGCCGACATTGTCGAGGTCGTTGTGCTTACCGCCGGCGCGCACGCATTTCTGCGAGGTGGTGGCGCGCTGGTAAGAGCGCTTCTCCAGCCCGGTGAACACGTTCTTGAACTGCACCATGCCGGCATTGGTGAACATCAAGGTCGGATCGTTCCGCGGCACCAGCGGCGACGACGACACGATCTCGTGGCCGTTCTTGGCGAAGTAGTTCAGAAACGTAGACCGAATTTCGTTAACGCCGCTCATGTTCGTCCAATCACCCGGAATGCCCGCGAAACGCCCGCCGAACCCACCTCTTCCGGTGTCATGCCTTTTAGACGCGGGGGCGCGCGCTGTCTAGAAAGTGGGCATGGATTCAGGTGTTTGCCAGCCGGGGAGCCCCACCCAGCGGGCGTTTACGAAGACCCGTTGATAGCTCACCTAGCCGCGTTGACAGCCTTGCTGCGGCCGTGTTTGTGTCCTACCTACCTAAGACTAAGTCGCGTCGGGAGAGATCGGCCCAATCCTTCAGTGAAGGGGGCCGGCGCCGAAGGAGCAACCGCCCCGGAAACTCTCAGGCAAACGGACCGCGCGGCCAACTGACATCTGGAAAGTGACCCTGCCGGGCGATCCCGGGACGGGTCCGCCGACGGGATAATGCTCTCAGGCACAGCGACAGATGGGGCTCGAATGGTGACGAGAAATCGGTCTCGGGAACCTTGGGAGCCTGAACATGCTGGCGGGTGACGACACCCAATCCTTGAAACGCACGCCGCTCTACGCGCTGCATCTGGCACGCGGCGGCAAAATGGTGCCCTTCGCCGGCTACGACATGCCGGTGCAATACGCGCCTGGCGTGCTGAAAGAACATCTTCACACGCGCAGCGCGGCAGGCCTGTTCGACGTCTCGCATATGGGCCAGATCGAGCTGCGGGCGAAGTCCGGCAAGCTCGAAGACGCGGCGCGGGCGCTGGAAACACTGATCCCGCAGGACATCGTGGCGCTGCCGCCCGGTCGCCAGCGCTACGCGCAGTTCACCAATGAATCCGGCGGGATACTCGACGACCTGATGGTCACCAATCTCGGCGACCGGCTGTTTCTGGTGGTCAAC
The DNA here is from genome assembly GCF_053772255.1 of Rhodopseudomonas parapalustris. NCBI lineage: Bacteria > Pseudomonadati > Pseudomonadota > Alphaproteobacteria > Hyphomicrobiales > Nitrobacteraceae > Rhodopseudomonas > Rhodopseudomonas parapalustris. The sequence goes on from NZ_JAMKBZ010000028.1 coordinate 34,573, forward strand.
GCCGCCTGCAAAGCCGAGGACGAAGCGCATTTGCGGGCGCATCTGTCGGACGCCTGCGAGATGACTGCGCTGACCGATCGCGCGCTGATCGCGCTGCAGGGCCCGAAGGCGGAAGCCGCGCTGGCGAAATTCTGTGCAGACGTCACCAAGCTGAAATTCATGGACGTGGCCGAGCTCACGCTCGACGGCCTGTCCTGCATCGTGTCGCGCTCCGGCTATACCGGCGAGGACGGTTTCGAGATCTCGGTGCCGGCGGACGGCGCTGAAAAGCTGGCAACCGCGCTGCTCGACAACCCCGACGTGCTGCCGATCGGGCTCGGGGCGCGCGACAGCCTGCGGCTGGAAGCCGGGCTGTGCCTGTATGGCCACGACATCGACACGGCGACGACGCCGGTCGAAGCGGCGCTGAACTGGTCGATCCAGAAGAGCCGCCGCAGCGGCGGCGCCCGTCCCGGCGGCTTCCCGGGTGCATCGGAGATTCTCGGCCAGCTCGATGGCGGCACCACGCGGCTGCGCGTCGGCCTGCGGCCTGAAGGTCGCGCCCCGGTGCGCGAGAACGCGCCGCTGTTCGAGGCCACCGATTCGACCGCGCCGGTCGGCACCGTCACCTCCGGCGGCTTCGGGCCGAGCCTAAACGCGCCGGTGGCGATGGGCTACCTGCCGGCCGCGCTGGCTGCGCGCGATACCGTCGTTTTTGCCGAAGTACGCGGCCAGCGCCTACCGCTGCGCGTCACGGCGATGCCGTTCGTTCCGAACACTTACAAGCGCTGAGGACTCGTCATGACCACGCTCTACACCCCCGATCACGAATGGCTGAAGATCGAGGGGGACGTCGCCACGATCGGCATCACCAACTACGCGCAGGAACAGCTCGGCGACGTGGTGTTCGTCGAGCTGCCCAAGGTCAGCCGCGCTGTGAAGAAAGCGGAAGCCGTCGCTGTGGTCGAATCGGTCAAGGCCGCGTCCGACGTCTACGCGCCGATCTCCGGCGAAGTGGTCGAGATCAACGAGACCCTCGGCACCGAGCCCGGCCTGGTGAATTCCGACGCCGGCGGCGCCGCGTGGTTCTTCAAACTGAAGATCGCCGACAAAGCCGAACTCGACGGCCTGATGGACGAGGCCGCCTACAAGGCCCACACGGCCTGACGGGCCGACCGTTCGCGTGAATTCGTCATTGCGAGCGAAGCGAAGCAATCCAATTGCAGCGTGCCGAGTCTCTGGATTGCTTCGTCGCTTCGCTCCTCGCAATGACGCCGCTGAGATTTCCGAGCAACCTGCCTTTGCGGGCCGTTGCATTGACGAGGACCAGAGCATGCCGCATCGCCGACCGATCGACGCCGCCAACGATTTCGTGCGTCGGCATATCGGGCCGTCACCCCAAGACACCGCGGCGATGCTGGCGACCGCCGGCGCCGGCAGCCTGGAGCAGCTCGTCGCCGAGACGCTGCCTTTCGCGATCCGGCATCGCGAGCCGCTGAAGCTCGGTGCGCCGCTGACCGAGAGCGAGGCGCTGGCGCATATGGCCGAACTCGGCGCACAGAACCAAGTGTTCACCTCGCTGATCGGCCAAGGCTATTACGGCACCATTCTGCCGACCGTGATCCAGCGCAATATTCTGGAGAATCCCGCCTGGTACACGGCCTATACGCCGTACCAGCCCGAGATCAGCCAGGGCCGGCTGGAAGCGCTCTTCAACTTCCAGACCATGATCTGCGACCTCACCGGGCTCGACGTCGCCAACGCCTCGCTGCTCGACGAAGGCACCGCGGCAGCCGAGGCAATGGCGCTCGCAGAACGCGCCGCCGCGAAGAGCGCCAGAGCATTTTTTGTCGATGCCGACACCCATCCGCAGACCATCGCGGTACTGCGCACCCGTGCCGAGCCGCTCGGCTGGCGGATCATCGTCGGCGATCCGGAAACCGAGCTGGAAGGCGCCGACGTGTTCGGCGCGCTGCTGCAATATCCCGGTTCGTCGGGCGCCTTGCGCGATCCGCGCGCGGTGATCGCGACGCTGCGCCAGAAGGGCGCGCTGGCGGTGGTCGCCGCCGACCTGCTCGCCCTGACGCTGATCACTCCGCCCGGCGAGCTCGGCGCCGACATCGCAATCGGCTCGGCGCAGCGGTTCGGCGTGCCGATGGGCTATGGCGGTCCGCACGCAGGCTATATGGCGGTGCGCGACGGCCTCAAGCGCAGCCTGCCCGGCCGCATCGTCGGGCTGTCGATCGACAGCCACGGCCAGCCGGCCTACCGGCTGGCGCTGCAGACCCGCGAGCAGCACATCCGCCGCGAAAAGGCGACCTCCAACATCTGCACCGCGCAGGTGCTGCTGGCGGTGATCAACGCGATGTACGCGGTGTATCACGGCCCCGACGGGCTCGCGGCGATCGCTCGCCGCGCCCACCGGCGCACCGCGGTGCTGGCCGCCGGCCTGCGCCAACTCGGCTTTGCCCCGAGCCACGCCACGTACTTCGATACGCTGACCATCGAAGTCGGCGACCGCCGCGACGCCATCGTGGCGCGCGCCGAGGCCGAAAAGATCAACCTGCGGATCAACGCGTCCTCGCTCGGCATCTCGCTCGACGAGACCACCACGCCGGCCGTTGTCGAGGCGCTTTGGCGGGCGTTTGGCGGATCGCTCGACTACGCCGCGATCGAGCAGGAGGCAGGCGATGCGCTCGGCTCCGTTCTGCCGGGTGCGCTGAAGCGGACCAGCGACTACCTGACCCAAGCCGCGTTCCAGGACTATCGCTCGGAAACCGAGCTGCTGCGCTACATGCGCAAGCTGTCCGACCGCGATCTGGCGCTCGACCGCGCCATGATCCCGCTCGGCTCCTGCACCATGAAGCTGAATGCCACCACCGAAATGATGCCGCTGACCTGGCCCGAATTCGGCAGCCTGCATCCGTTCGTGCCGAAGGCGCAGGCCGCCGGCTATCATACCCTGTTCGCCCGGCTCGAAACCTGGCTGGCCGAAATCACCGGCTATGACGCGGTGTCGCTGCAGCCGAACTCCGGCGCCCAGGGCGAATATGCCGGGTTGCTCGCGATCCGCGGCTATCATCTGTCGCGCGGCGAGCCGCATCGCAGGATCTGCCTGATCCCGTCCTCGGCGCACGGCACCAATCCGGCCTCCGCCGCGATGGCCGGCATGGACGTGGTGGTGATCGGCTGCGACGTCCATGGCGACGTCGACGTCGGCGATCTGCGCGCCAAGGCGGAAGCGAATTCCACCAATCTAGCGGCGATGATGATCACCTATCCGTCGACCCACGGCGTGTTCGAGGAGCACATCCGCGAGATTTGCGACATCGTCCATGCCCATGGCGGTCAGGTCTATCTCGATGGCGCCAACCTGAATGCGCAGGTCGGCCTCGCCCGGCCCGGCAGTTACGGCGCCGACGTCAGCCACCTCAATCTGCACAAGACGTTCTGCATTCCGCACGGCGGCGGTGGTCCCGGCATGGGGCCGATCGGCGTCAAGGCGCATCTGGCGCCGTTCCTGCCCGGCCATCCCGCCGAGGGCGAGCCGCTGAACGGCGGCCTGCACGGCGGCGGCACGGTGTCGGCAGCGCCGTGGGGATCGGCTTCGATCCTGACGATCTCCTACATCTACATTCTGATGATGGGCGCGGCCGGCTTGAAGCGCGCCACCGAGATCGCGATCCTCAACGCCAACTACATCGCAGCAAGGTTGCATCCGCATTTCCCGGTGCTGTATCGCAACGCCCGCGGCCGGGTCGCGCACGAGTGCATCATCGACCCGCGGCCGCTGAAGACCACGACCGGGGTCACCGTCGACGACATCGCCAAACGGTTGATCGACTACGGCTTCCACGCACCGACGATGAGCTTCCCGGTGCCGGGCACGCTGATGATCGAACCGACGGAATCGGAATCCAAGGCCGAGATCGACCGGTTCTGCGATGCCATGATCGCGATCCGCCGCGAGATCGCGCAAGTGGAAGACGGGCGCTACAAGATCGAGCAATCGCCGCTGCGCCACGCCCCGCACACCGCGCACGACGTCACCAGCGCGGAGTGGACCCGGCCCTATCCGCGCACCGAAGGCTGCTTCCCGGCGCCGAACTCCCGCACCGACAAATACTGGAGCCCGGTCGGCCGCGTCGACAACGTCTATGGCGACCGCAACCTGATCTGCTCGTGCCCGCCGGTCGAAGACTACGCGCTGGCGGCCGACTACGCGCGCGCCGCGGAGTAGTAAGATCGGTCTTTGAAGAGGCGGCCTTGCCACGCTGAAGACGTCATCGCCGGGCTCGACCCGGCGATCTATCCTCTTCGCAACTTGCCTCGGTTCAGCGCGCTGCGCCCGCGATGGATGCGCGGGCCTTCGCGGCGCCGGAGCGGCTACGGCCGCTCAGGCGGGTCGAGCCCGCGCATGACGTCTGTTTGAGAGCAGCGCTTCAGCACAGCATCTTCAGTCTCGAGCGGCAATCAAGCCGTCCCAAAACGAATGCGGCGAGCACTGCAGAGGCCCCGGTAACAGGGGACCGCAACGCTCGCCGTATTGAAATCTGTCAGCCGCTGTCCGTATGGACGGCTCGTCTCTCGTGCGCGACGCGGCCGGTGCATCCGGCCGCGTGCGATCGGTCGATCTCAATCCTCGACCGGCTCCTCGCCGTCGGCGTCACGCTCCGGCGAGCCGGCGAGGATCTGCTCGGCGATCAGCCCCGAGTTCTGACGAATCGCCGCCTCGATCTTGGCGGTCATGTCCGGGTTGGCCTTGAGGAACGCCTTGGCGTTCTCGCGGCCCTGACCGAGCCGCTGGCTGTCGTGCGAGAACCAGGCTCCGGACTTCTCGACGATGCCGGCCTTGACGCCGAGATCGAGGATCTCGCCCATCTTCGACACGCCCTCGCCGTACATGATGTCGAACTCGACCTGCTTGAATGGCGGCGCCAGCTTGTTCTTCACCACCTTGACGCGGGTCTGGTTGCCGACCACCTCGTCGCGCTCCTTGATCTGGCCGATGCGGCGGATGTCGAGGCGGACGGAAGCGTAGAATTTCAGCGCGTTGCCGCCGGTGGTGGTCTCCGGCGAGCCGTACATCACGCCGATCTTCATCCGGATCTGGTTGATGAAGATCACCATGGTGTTCGACTTGTTGATCGAGGCAGTCAGCTTGCGCAGCGCCTGACTCATCAGACGGGCCTGCAGACCGGGCAGCGCGTCGCCCATTTCGCCTTCGAGCTCGGCGCGCGGCACCAGCGCCGCGACCGAGTCGACGATCAGCACGTCGATCGCGCCGGACCGCACCAGCGTGTCGGCGATCTCCAGCGCCTGCTCGCCGTGATCGGGCTGCGAGATCAACAGGTCATCGACGGCGACGCCGAGCTTGCGGGCATAGACCGGGTCGAGCGCGTGTTCGGCGTCGATGAAGGCGCAGATGCCGCCCTTCTTCTGGGCCTCGGCGACGCAATGCAGCGCCAGCGTGGTCTTGCCCGAGGATTCCGGGCCGTAGATCTCGATCACCCGCCCCTTCGGCAGTCCGCCGACGCCGAGCGCGATGTCCAGCCCGAGCGACCCCGACGAGATCGTCTCGATGTCCATCGAGCGATCGTTCTTGCCGAGCTTCATCACCGAGCCCTTGCCGAACTGACGCTCGATCTGAGACAGCGCGGCGGAGAGCGCCTTGGATTTGTCCATTGAGGAACCTTCGACGATACGCAATGCAGTGGGGGCAGCCATCAACGTGCTCCTTATGAACGGGATTCGGCAACTGGACAAACGGCGCCGGCCTCAGCCAACAGAAACAACGTACCCCATTTGTTCTCTGTTCGCAATATGTTCCTTTCCGGGTGCTGCCCGGATTTGACCATGAGTGTCCTAAGTTGAATTTGGAGGTGGTGGAGGCGAAATCGTTTTTTGTCGGCGCGTGCAGCAATTGTTTGTCGTTTTAAATGGATAAGTGCTTAATTCCGCTATCGTTTCTGCTTTACCAAAGACCGGACCCAAAATGAGGCCAAAATGTGTCCGACAAGGATTGAACGAAAGGGCGGTAACCGATTGAAGTAGCGTTCGAATCTCACGTCTAGATTCGTAAACTGCGCGCTCGCACGGCTCCGCCGTGATGCTGATTGGTCAACCTATTGGTCAACCTGCAGATCCGCGTTTTCGGCGGGGTCCTCTTCAAGTGGGTCAGAGAGAGTGCTTTCCGAGATGATGTCGTAGCGGCTCCTGATCATTGCCGTCAGAAACCGGGCCGCTTTGTGCACGCGCTCTTCGTCGAAATCCTCAGCGGCCCGAACCGTCATCTCGAAATCGTCGCTCAATTCGACCGCGTTCAATAGAGGAGCCGCAACGTCGATCAACGCTTCCTTCAACGCGTGATAGTCCAGGTCGAAACGTTGCGACACCGGATAGTCCGGTGGGCAAGCCGCAGCTTCGCAGATTTTCAAATAGACCCCCAACGGCATCCTGCTGCTCTTCGATAGGTAGTTCTGAAGAGAGCGATAACCGGATCAACCGGAAGACACAACAAGTCGGCCGCCCGACAGCACCCTTCCCCGGCGACTTCGATCTGTTCGCCCGGCTCGCCGACATGCGGGTGCAGGAATACAACGAAGCGCCGCAGCGCGGGAAGCTCAAAGGCCGCTCGCCGAACGAAGTCTATCAGGCGCACATCGACGATGGCTTCACCATCGCCAAGGTCGATCGCGCATCGCTGATCATCGCCTTTTCGAAGCGAGACGTGGCATCGGTCGGCAAGTTCGGCATCCGCGTCAACGGTCAGTGGTGGACGTGCGACGAGCTGCACTACCGATCCGGCGAGAAGATCGGCATTCTTAAAGGGCGCTTTCACGACTGGCCGGCGGTGCCGCTGTTCGACCTCGACAACGAGCGGGCGATCATCGGCTACGCCAAGCCGAACGTGGCGATCGACGGCACCGATCCCGCCAACGCGCGAGAGCAGAAGCGGCGGGAACGTCTCTTCAACTCCCGCACGCGCGAGCTGAAACAAGCGGCTCCGCCCGCCGATCCGATCGCCGACACCATCGCCGCCGCTGCCATGCTCGCGCCGGCTCCCGAGGCGCCAGTATCCGGCACCATCGTGCCGAACCAGCAAGCCGCCGAGATCGTCGCGGCGATGCTGGAAGCGCCCGAAGATCGCGAAGCCCGCCGCGTTCAGAGGGTTCAGAGCAAGATCAAAGCCGATCTGGCGATCACCGAAAAATTCAGCCGAATCCTATCTAGGAGCAAGTAATGATCCATCTGCCGTTCATCGAAACGTCAACCAGCAAATTGATACACCAGCGCCTCAATATCGCACTCAAGACTCGTGAAAACGTCGCACTCACCGGAGCGGCTGGCGTCGGCAAGACTGTAGCGCTTCGGGAATATGTCGCCAACTGCGCATACGGAGGGGCTCATTTCTTTCCCGTAAGAGTTCGCGAAGCTGTTCGAGCTGCGGAATGTGCTGGTCGGCGAAGGCTGGTTGAACACGGCCCGCAAGGGCCAGGCGCCGGTCTTGGAACAGGTGTGGGGGCCGCACTGCGCATTTCTGCATCTCGCCACCGGGGCGAAGACCGAAAATTCGGTGACGTTCGGCTACACCGCCCGGCTCGGCACTCGGCGGTCCGGCAGCTATCAAGACCCGTCTATCGGTATCGACGGCGCCGAGATCGTCCGCGTCGCCGAGCAAGCGAAAGAGCTGATCATCGCGCCCGACGTCGGTTACTTCATCGAAAACATCGTCGCCGAAACCGACGAAACCCCGTAGTCGCCCGCCGAAAGGATCGACTGATCCATGCCTCCCCCGCGCTTCCCTGGTGTTCTCGGCGAGATCGCCGAAGTGGCCGGCGAAGAGGCGGCGCTGAAACTCGGCGCCGCCTATGGCGGCACGCGGGTTAGTTTTCCAGCGCGAATCAAGTCCGATGATCATTGGCTTGTAACGTGTGTCGGACGCCCGGCCGCAGAAGCGATCTGCGATTACTTCCGGCAAGGTAGCTGCCGCGGCATATTTCATGGCGTCTATCTACTCGTTCCTCGCGGCAGCGATACCAAGATCGCATTGCACACCCAGATCATCAAACTCAGAGAGAGCGGCCTATCGGCGGCCAAGATTGGACGACAGCTCAATCTCAGCGAACGGGCCGTCTTTCGTCATCTGGCCAAGGCGCGCATCGAATCGAAAGGGCGCTCCTCATGAACCATTTCGCAACCCTCGATGCCGCCGCGATCGATGGCGCCGCCAACATCGTCAAGGTCGCGCCGCGCGGCCCTGTGCAGACCCGCGACGGGCGATCCTACACCTTCATTCCGGAGGTGCTGGTTGCGCGCTTCGCCGCCGATGGCATCGATCTGCCGGTTGATCTCGACCACAGCATTGCGCGGAGTTCACAGTCCGGCGAACGCGCCGACGCGGTCGGATGGGTGAAGAAATTGCAGGCCCGTGCCGATGGCCTTTACGCGCACGTTGAATGGCTGCAGAGCGGCCTTTCCGTGCTGGCGTCGCGCACACATCGTTTCATCAGCCCGACCTTTCATCATGACGCGGGCGGCACGGCGACATGGTTGCATTCGATCGCGCTGGTTGCGGCGCCGGCCCTTTCGATGCCGGCGATCGCGTCCGCGAACGTTGCGGCCGGCATGACTTCCGCGCCTGATCCGGTAGCGCTCGCCGCTGCCGCGCGCAATTACTTGGAAGCGCGCGCGGCACTCGGAATCCAGATGACGTTCGCCGACGCCGTGATGGCGGTTGCCGGCGGAACGCTCGATTAGCAGCGAGGGCTAGCCCGTGTCCAATCTCGACGTTGCGCTTCGCCTACGCCTGGTCAACCAGCTCGGCGGCCCGGCCAAGGACGCCAAGAAAGAGCTGGAAGGCATCGGCGCCGCCGCCAAGAAGCTGGACGGTGCCAAGGCCGGCAAGCTCGCGGCCGATCTAACCAAAGCCAAGACCGAGGCCAAACAGACCGGCGCCGCCCTGGAGAAGGCCGCCGCCGGCACCAAGAAGCTGGACCCGGCCAAGGCCGACCGGCTGGCGCGCGGCCTCGGCAAGAGCAAGACCGAAGCGCTCGGCAACGAGCGGGCGCTGCGCCAGGTCGTCAACGCGCTGCGGCAGCTCGACGGCACCCGCGCCGAGCGGCTGGTGAACTCACTGCGGCGCGCCAACACCGCGGCCGACAGCCTCGCCCGCAGCCTGCGCCGCGTGCGCAGCGAGGGCCATGGCGTCAGCGCCGGCACCGGCGAAGGCCGCGGCGGCCCGCCCCATCCCAAGCGATCGAAAGCAGGCGCCGCTGTGGTTGCCGGAGGCGCCCGCGTCGTCGGAGCGGTCGGCGGCGTATACACGGCGTATCGCGTCGTCGGCGGCGTCAAGCAATCGTTCGAAGACTTCGCCGAATTGGACCGCCGCATGACGCGCGTCGGCATCACGGCCGATGCAACGAAGGCGCAGGTTGACGCCGCAACGGCCGATGTGCGCGGCATCGCGAAGAAATACGCGATGCCAGTCGAGGAGGTGCTGAAAGGGCTGGAAGTACTTGTTGCGCGGGGCGATGAACTCCCGGACGCTCTCGCGCTCCTGGACCCCGTAACGCAGTCGGCGCAAGCGTCCGGCGCTGCTGTCGATGACATGGCGAAAACGTCCGGAGCCATGCTCGACAACCTCAAAATCAAGATCGAAGAGCTCCCGGAGGCGTTCGATAAGCTGAGTTACGCCGGCAAAAAGGGGCAATTCGAACTCAGAGCGATTGCGCAATATCTGCCGCAGCTCGCTTCGCAATGGGCAAACGTCCACCAGGAAGGCATCGGCAAGCTCGGAGAGTTGGGCGCGATGCTGGAGATCGTGAGAAAGCAGACCGGGACCGACGAACAGGCTGCAAACGGCGTTCGCGATCTGCTCACCAAGATCTACAGCACGGACGTGCAGAACAACTTCAAGAAAATGGGCGTCGATCTCGAAGGCGGCCTTAAGAAGGGGCTAAAGGCGGGGAAGTCGTTCTCCGATGTCGTGATCGAACTAACCGAGCAGGCCACCAAGGGCGATCTGTCCAAGCTACCGAAGCTGTTCGGCGAGATCGACAGTCGGCAAGCCGTCAGCGCGATCGTAACCCTCAAATCCGAGCTTCGTGCACTTATTGCGGAGATCAACACGAAGTCGGCTGGCAGCATCGTAAATGACGTTGCGCGCGTGACAGGCGACGCCCAAGGCGCGATTGTGGGTCTGTCGAATGCGTGGTCGGCCGCCGGCGTCGCAGTCGGCAAGTTCGTGGCCGAGGCAACGCCGGCGATTTCGTTGCTGGAGAAGATCGCTGGCGGCCTCGACAGCGCACGCGAGTACTTCAAGGGCGACAAGAAGGAATCGGACGCGCCGCGTGTTGATCAGCCGGCCGGCCCGAGATCGGCTTATCCCGGCCGCTTCCAGGCCGCCGCCCACGCTAAGGCGACGCGCGAAGCACTGGCCGGCAAGCCGCCGCCGAAGTCGGCCTTCCCCGGCCGATTCCAAGGCGCCGCCCATGCGGCGGCGCAAGCCCAGCACGAACGCGAGGTTCGGGCGTCGCAGACGGAGTACGGCGCCGCAACGCCGAAACGTCCCGACTATTCGCCGGTGAAGAGCTTCAACCCGCCTGAGATCGGACGACACAAAATCAAGGTCGATGACCCGCAAAACTTCTCTCCGGTGCAGCCGATCGCCGCCAGCGTGGCAGAATCGACGATGCAGCGCATTCGCCGGGCGGTCGCCAGCGAGAGCGCAAGGGCCGTGGACGAGTCGCGATCCGCGGTGGACGCGATCCGCGCGATTTGGAATTTTTCCGTCTCGCCGCAGATTTCACCGCGGCTCGGCGGTGCGTCCGGCGCTCCCTCCAGTGAGCAATCCGCGCCGTCGCCCGCACCAGCTCCCGCCGCACCGAGCGGCAAGCGGGCCGCACTCGGCGGCCGATCGGTCCAGGTGGTCAACAACATCACCGTCAACGGTGCTGGCAAGAACGGCCGCCAGATCGGTTCGGAGATCACCCGCGAGCTGGCCAAGCTCGGCAACAGCTCCAATGCGCTGTTCGACACGGTTTGAGCGATGCGCAAGCCGACCAAACGGACAGTTGCGGGCGTCGTCGAGGCGGTGACCATCCCGGCGGCGGAGTACGCCGAGCTGCTGAACTGCCAGCGGCAACTGGCGGCGTTAAAGCGGGCTAAACAGGGCTTCAAAGGGTGGCTGTCATCGGTCGAAAAGGACGCCCAAGTTGAGGCGTTCATCGCAAGACGGCTTGCGCGCAAGACCGTCCCCGTCATCATGGCCGAATGCCGCGAGCGGTTCGGCGCGGACCGGACCCCGAGCCGTTCCGCCATCTACAGGTATCGGGCTAGGGACGGCTAACCCCATTCCATCCCGCGACGTCCAGCCTGATCCCGGATGATCCCGTCTAAACCGACACGGAACCCCTGAAAACGACAGAGATCGGGAACGGTTCCAGTGGCCTGTTTAGACCCCGTTGCGGCTTTCAGTCATCGAGCCCACCATGGTCTCGGAATACACCGACAATTGGAGAAACCGAGATGGCCAAGGCTTTGTGGCAGCGCTTCAATCATCGCTAGAATGCTTGGCATATGCCAAGCATATTGCTTGGCTAATGTCTCGGTTGCTTAGCTATCTTCGCGCGGCGGCGACCATCGCTTTCGCCGCACGCCAGGCCACCCGAGCCTCCCGCAGCCGCGGCGACAACGTCGCGGCTCGGTCCTCCCCCCTGTCAGAACGCGACCTTGAGGCCGCCGCTGACGCCGGCGTCGTTGCCGCTGCGGCGGGCGAAGCTGGTGGTCCCGGTCACGGTGGCGGAGACCTTGTCGGTCACCAGCGCCGAGACGCCGGCGGCGACGCGGCCGTAAGTGCCGCCGTCGGCCGACACCGGCGTCAGGATCGGTAGCAACGGGGCCGTGACCAGCGTGGTGGTGACGCTGTGGCCGCCGAGGAAATCATGCGCGGCGGTGAGGTTGACGAACGGCGTGTAGATGCCGCTGCCGAGCTGCAGCGGATAGCGGAACTGCACGCCGGCATCGCCGGTGAGGCTGTCGAGCGTCTGCCGGTCCACCATCATGGTCAGCAGCACGTCGCCGGTCTCGGTGTAGCCCTGGATAGTGGCGTAGCTGTATTGCAGGCTCGCGATCGGCCCGACGCGCAGCTTGCCGGCGTCGAACAGATAGCCGGTCTTGGCGGCGGCGGTGAAAACGTCGGCATGGGTGCTGCCGCGGATCATGTCGATGATGCCGCGACGCTCGAGCGACAATTCGTGCCGGCCATAGGCCACGATGGCGTCGGCGAACCAGTGCGCATCGGCGTAGGAGCCGTAGCCCGCGAACTGGAACGCGTCGATCCGGTTGCGGGCGTCCTGGACGCCGAGTTTGACCTCGGGCTGCGAATAGCCGAACACGCCGCCGACGCGCCAGTTCGGATCGAGCCGATACTCGACGCCGAGATAGCCGCCGGTCGAGGTGTAGTCGTAGCCCGACGCATAGAACTGCCGATCGCGATTGCCGCCGGCATAGCTGACGTCGCCGTACACCGACCAGCGATCCTCCGGGGCCGTCGGCATGGCCGCCTTGGTCGGCATCGCCGCCATCGCGGCGCCGAGGCCAAACGGCTGGAAGCGACGGCTGGCGTCGAGGCGGTCGAGCGCCGAGGCCGTGAAGCCGGTGATCACGGCGTTCGCGATCCCCGCCTGCGGCGCCACAGTCGAGGGCGCATCGATCTGATTGGCCATGTAGTTGCCGATCAGTGTCATCGCGGCGGCAGTCGGATGCACCGCGTTCTGATAAAAGCAGGTGGGACTGTGCGGCGCCGAACTCTGCTGGCATAGCGGGTCGGCGGCAAAGCCGTATTGGGCGGGATTGGCGTAGATCCGCGCCTGCAGGATTTCGAAGTCGAACAGGAAAATGCGCACTCCGGCCTGGGCCATCGGCCGGAGCAGGAGCTGGATCTGCTGATAATAGGTGTGGGCAAAGGCGTCGCGGGCGGCGTCGCCGATGGCCCCGCCGCCCTCCGGCACCGGAAAGTATTTGGAATTTCCGGCGCTGAGCCAGGCGATGTTGCGGGCGCCGGCGTCGACCAGCTGATGCACCCCGGAGGTGACGACGTTGTTGTAGGTGACGCCGTCATAGGTCCCGGACAGCGGAGCCACCCCGGTGCCGTTGACGGCCCGCCCCGCGGCCGCGATGCCAAGCGCGGTGGCGCTTGCGACGCTGCTGGTCAGCAGCGACGAGTCGTTGCCACCGATCGACACCGTGACCAGGTCGGTGCTGCTGAACCTGACCCCGTCATGAGCGAGCCGGGCAAGCTCATAGACGAAGCCGGGCAACGGCGGCACCAGACCGGGGATCTCACTGTTGAGCGTATTGGTGTTGTCGGTGAGCGCGCCGCCGATCGCATAGTTGGTCAGGCCGCGCAGACCGTAGATCGATTGCAGGGTCTCGACGAAATTGGTCCCGCCGGTGAACCGGCAATTGTCGGGCAGCGGCAGTGACTGGCAGCCTGCAGGCGCGCCGGCGAGACGAAACGCACCACCGGGTGCCGCACCGGTGTCGGCATAGCTGTCGCCAAAGCCGTAGATGCCGGTGAACTGCGCTTGCGCCGATACCGACGTGGCACCGACGAGACCGATCGCCACGACACCCGCCACCATCGCGCTGCGGACCCTTGGGGCAATAACAGCGAATAAGCGAAAGCCAGCCGAAAGAAGCCACGCGCGCGGTCGCGCGCCCCTGATTGAACCATCGGACATCGCGAATCACCCGCCCCCGTTGCAATGCCCAGCAGTGTGGCCTGTCACGAGAGCCGGCAACTGAGAGAAACACGGGAGACGTGCTAGTAAATAGTCTCGCTCCACAGCAATCACGAAACACGCGGCCTGCGCCTGGTAATCGCTTGCCGGCCGCGTTGCAGCGGGCGCTGCTATCAGCCTGCTCCGCAGTCCTTGACCGCTTCGGTCCGACGTAGCTGCCGATGATCAGCGCGTGCTGCGCTCGGCTTCGACAGAGGATGTGTCTGGTTCTTAACCGCAACTCATAGTCATCGGCGCCGATCGTCCAGCATGCGAACGTGCTGCACAATTGGACCGATCAGCAAGCCTCCCCTTCACCCTTTCTCAACCCGGCTTCGCCCCAACTGAAAGGATGGACAGCCTTCTTGCCACTCCAAAGATGCCGGACAAGGTGCAGGTGCTGTGCAGCCGCTGCCGGGTGCCGTTCCGGGAGAAGATCAAGAACATGCGGGAGGGGTTTCAGACCCAGTGCCCGAAGTGCAACTAGCTGATCACCTCTTCCTGCGACTCTGGAGATCTCGGGGTGCAGCGGGCGATGACCGAGGCACGCCGCATCCGCAACAGCAGTGCCGCGGCGGCCGTCTACGCTGGCGGCACTGAGCGGCTGTGAAGGCCGCGCCACCCGCTCTCAGCGCAGGTTCTGAATGCCCCACATCACCAGCAGCATCGCCGGCACGCAAATCGCCGCATAGATCGCCCATTTGGTCAGGCCGGCGCCGGTGCCGCGCTTGAAGGCCTCGAGCAGCCGATAGGTCGCGACGATCCAGGGCAGGACGATTCCGACAGCGACGGCGTCGACCACATACCAAAAGCTCATCTTCCAATGTCCCGTGCAATGACCGCACGCCTCCTTTACCGCAGCGGGCTCCCCTCACCATCCATTCCTTCGGATGAGGCTGCGACACCGGCCGAAATCGCGGTCGTCGTCCGGATCATTCCTGACAACGACCGGAAATTTCCTGCAACCTTTGGACGGCTTTTCGGATCGACATGAACTTTGACGCGCACTAGCCTGATGTCGCTATCCAGTCGCAGTGGTGACGAGCAACGTGGGGCGCAGGCGTTACGATCGTTGCCGGGGCCCGCGGGATCAACGCGCAGGAGGGCGTCTTGGAGACATTCGTCCGCGACGAGAACCTGAAACTGTATCGGCGGCTGCTGTCGGAGACCCGCGACGAGGACCGCCGCCGGGTCCTCAAGCAACTGATCGCCAAGCTCACCGAGCGCGATCCGCGCAGCAGCGTCAGCGGCCGAGGATAGCAACGGTATTTGATCTCACGCATAGGCAATACGAAATCCGCGCCGCTAGCTTAGCGGCGTCATTGCCGAGCTTTCTAGAGGTGGGGAGTTTCGACGCTGACCGGAGCCCCGAACACGGCCTCGTTCGGGGCTCCTTGTTTTTTGTCCCTCCGGTTTTTCAGGTCGAGCCTGGAAGAGAAAACCTGGTGGGCGGAGCCCGGAAGACGGAATCTGGAAGACGGCGACCTTGGGCAGGCTGCGCGGCGCCGGCGCTACGGAAGCATCCTCGTCTCGATCCCGTCAGGTTCCGTTTCGAACCCGGATGCTCTAGGATTCCGACGGGAGCGGCGGCCGGTTCGATGGTCGTCTGACAGATGACAGGCCGCATGCCGAACGCATCCGGCCGAAGCGACAGGGAGTGAAGGATGCGGCGGACAGCACTGCACGGATTTCGGATGGGCGCACTGATCGTGCTGGCGGGTGCCGCCCTCGCGTTGGCAGGCTGCGACGACGGCGCCCGCGGGCCACAAGGCGAAGCGGGCCCGCAAGGCCCGGCCGGTCCCGCCGGACCGCCCGGCCCTGCCGGCAAGGACGGCGCCTCGGTTTCCAGCATCCGCACTTTGTCGTCGACGAGCTGCTCGGCCAATGGCTGTCCGACTGCGTGCGATGCCGGCGAAGCGCTGGTCTCGGCGCTGTGCGTCGGCAACGGGTCGGCGCGATTCAGCGACAACATCTCGGTCGAGAACGGCATCATGACCGCACGTTGCGGCGCCAGCTCGGTGCGCATCGAAGTGAGCTGCGCCCGCAAGTAACGACGGCTCAGACTGAGCAATACCGCACAGGCCGCGCGGCGTTCACGCCGGCGGCCTTTTGCGTTTCGGGGTCAGAGGCTTGGCCGTGCGGCAGTGGACGCCTGTGTTCCAGCACCGGCAAGGTTACATCGATTACACTTGCGTGCGTTTCAGGGGCAATTTAACGGTATAATCATACGCAAGTTGATCTATATCAATCGTGCGGACTAGCGGGGCCTTCAAGTCGTTCTCTAGAACTAAAGGCGAAACCGGCCGTCCCTATGACGCATGTCCTGTATCAGTGTCCCCGGACCGGGATGAAGGTCCAGACTTGGCTCACAGACGATCCCGAAAGCCCGGCGCAATCGAGCTTCGAGTTGCTGCACTGCCCGGCCTGCTCGCAGATGCACTTCGTCAATCGCCGCACCGGGAATCTGCTCGGCGAAAAAAAGGCATAAGCTGGACGCGCGAGCCCAGCTTTGCAGCTTCCGATCGAACCGGAACTCTCTATCGCATGAATCCATGCCCCGGATTCACGATGCGATCCGCCGCACGTCTCGGAGCTCCCCGCCCGGATTCCGTCCCGCCACGGACCGCACCGACTCGCATCACTCCGGATCGCGGTCGCTCGCGACGATGCGGGGCCGGTCGGGCAACACCGCGTTGCGTAAGGTCGGGTGCACCTCGATCCGGCCGTTGTAGTCGATGAAGCCGGCCTTGCGGAACTTGTTCATGAAGTAGCTGACGCGCGAGCGCGTGGTGCCGATCATCTCCGCCAGCGTCTCCTGGCTGATCTCGATCGGCACGGGACGCGACGCTTCGACCGCGTCGGCCAGCAGCAACAGCAGTCGCGCCAGGCGCTTCTCGCTGTTGTTGAACAACTGATCGATCAGATCGTCCTCGACCCGGGAATTGCGCGCGACCAGATAGCGGGTGAACAGCTCGCACATCGCCGGTTCGCGCTGCAGCGTCGCCATCATCGTCGTATTGGTGATGCTGGTGACGGTGCAGTCTTCCAGCGCGATCGCCGTCGCGCGACGCCGATGGTCGAGCAGGCCGCTCTCGCCGAAGAACTGGCCGGGCTGCAGGATGGCGACCACTGCGCCTTTGCCCTGCTCCGACATCACCGACAGTTTGATGCGGCCCTGCTGGATATACATCACGCAGTCGGCGGCTTCGTCCTGCATGAAGATGGTCTGGCTGGCGCGAAATTGCAGAACGGTGCGTCCCGTGCCTGCACTGCGAAGAAAGACCTTTGGATCGAACGGCACCTCGCGCGACGTCACATGATATCCTACGAACGAAAACGATTGTGTCAGTCGGATTCGGCGCGCAACTGGTCGCGCACGCCGGAGCTCCGCCGCGCATCATCCTCAAATCGCAGAAAAAATCTGTGCCGTTTTGACCACCTGCCGATCGCCCGGGGTGTGGTCTTTGGACGAGCTTAATTGGCTTGATGGGCCTTGCGCTTGGCCTTGGGCTGGCTGGCCTCCACCCCGCGGACACCGCCCCAGGGATCGTTCGGCGCCTGAGCATCCGGAATCTTGCGCAGCGACTCCTGGTAGGCCTTCTGCCTGATCGCGTCCTGGGCCCTCTCTTCCGGGGTCTTGTGCTGGATCTCCGGCACCAGATTGACGTGCGGGCCCTCGCCCTGGGCAAAGGCCGGTCCGGTCAGCAGGGCCAGGACGGCAACGCCGTGCAGAATCTTCATCGCAAACTCCCTCTTGCGCAGCGCCAACTCAGCGGCTTCCGCGCTACAGATGATCCGACCGGCAGGATTTCGGCGACTGCCAGTCTTCCCAGATCGGACCACATTTGGTGCAACCGCTCACCACGATCGCCGTCACCACCAGGCCGACCACCAACGCAACTCGTCTGACCATTGTGTCCCCTTTCGGATGCCGCCGAACTTAAGGGATCGACGGTGTCGTTTTCAAGCCGTGCCGAATCGGGTGGGATGCTGCGAAACATTGCGAAATACGTGGATAATCAAAGGTTCAGGGAGAGACGCATGGCGGAGCAGCAGGCGGAGTTCGGCCTTCAGGAGGCGCGGCAGATGCTGCAGGAGGCGTTCGCGCCCTGGGTGCTGGACCTCGGGCTGTCGATCGAGGCGCTCGAGCTCGACCCGCCGGTCGGGGCCCCGGCCGACTGGCAGCCGGGCGCGATCCTACGGATGGCGTTTTCCGAGCGGCTGTGCCGGAGCGGCGGGGTGGTCTGCGGCCAGGCGCTGATGGCGCTCGCCGACACCGCGATGGTGTTCGCGGTCTGTGCCGGCAACCGTGGCTTCCGGCCGATGACCACGGTCGATCAGACCACGCACTTCCTCAAAGCGGTCGCCTCGACCGACGTGATCGCCGACGCCCGGCTGGTCCGGCTCGGCCGCACCATGAGCTTCGGCCGGGTCACGCTGCTGGGCGCCACCGACCGCAAGCCGGTGGCGATGGTGTCGAGCGCGTTCGCGATGCTGTGAGCGAGCCGGACGCCGCTTCACAGCCGTCGCTCCGGCGCCTGCCGGGTGGCACGTTCAATAGCGGCCGCGGCTCGGACCGATCGGTGCCCCGCGATTGGGGCCGCCATAGCCGCCGCGGAAACCGCCGCCGAACTGGATCACCGGGCCGGACGGCGCATCGTAGATCGGCGGCCGCCGCACCACGACGTCGTCCTCCTCGTCCTCGACATAGACCCGGGTGCGCGATGCCTTCTTTCCGCGCTTGGGCGGATCGTCACGCTCAGCGCGGGACTTGGTCTTCTTCCCGTCGGTTTTCTTGGGCTCGACCTTCTGCTGCAGCAGCGGCGTGGCCGGCCCGCACGGACAGGTCGGTGCCACGGCGGCGACCACCGGGGTCGCCAGAGCGGCCGGCACCACCACCGCGTTGTCGGGGCGGTTACGGAGCCGGTCGGCCAGCTTGCGGGCGGTCACCGTGAGATCGCTGTCGGGATATTCGGCCAGGAACGTGGTGTAGGCCGACCCGGTGTTGGCCAGCACCGCCCGGTTCCACGCCTGCATCCGGCGGTGGCGGTCGAGCCAGCGCTTGGCGTCCGGTGCGAACGGTGGCTCGGCATACAGCCCAACGAACGCCTCATAGGCGTCGGCCGAGCCGTCGGAGACAATCAGCGCATTGGCCTGATCCACTGGCTTGCCCTTGAGCAAGCTGCGCCATTCCTCGACCGTGCGCGGCCTCGGCGCCGGATTGTCGCCCGGCGCGGGCGGAGGTGCCGCCGCGGCGGCGAAGAAATGGAAATCGTCGACCAGCGACGAGCTTTCCCATGGCGTCTGGCGTCCCTCGGTCGCCTGATTGACCGCAAGCCGCACCCGCTTGAGCGTATCCTCGATCTTCAGCCCGCTTTCGCGCCCGGCCTTCAGCAGCGCGGTGGTGTAGGGACTATTCGTGCCGCCTCCGTCCTCCGCCTCCGCGCCCGGCGAGGTCGAATACGACAGCAGCGTGCCCGGCGCGCCGGACTTGGTATCGACCAGCGCCAGGCCCTGGCCGGTGGTCTTGTTGATGCTCGGGAAGGGATTATTGCGGCAGGCGTCGAGCATGATGATCCGGGTCCTGCTCGGCACCGAGCTCAACGTGTTGAGCACGTCGTTGAGCCGCACTGCCTGCAACGGGATGTCGGCCTCGCGCTTGGGATCGATGTCGACCGGGATCAGGTAATTCTCACCGTCAACCTGGATGCCGTGGCCGGCATAAAACATCAGCGCCACAGTGTCCGGCCCCTTCGCCGCCACCGTCGCGGCAAAGTCGCCGACCTTGGCGCGCAGCTCGTTCTGACTCAAATCCGCGGCCTCCGTGACCTCGAAGCCGGCGTCGCCGAGCAGCGAGCCGATCGCCTTGGCGTCGTTGACCGGATTGGGCAGCGCCGGCACTGCCCGATAGGCCGATTGTCCGATCACCAGCGCGACCCGACTTTCTGCCGACGCGCCTCCAGCTCCCGCGCTGAACAGCATCGTCGCGGCTAGCGCCGCGGTTCTCATCATCGCGCGTCGCATGGCGTCTCCCCTGCCTGTCCGATGTCGGCTTTTGGTCGCACCCGCCCCGCTTTGGGTTCAGCCTCGCTGCTGTGGCCATTCGACGCCTGCGCCGCTCGCCCGGAAAGCCGTGGTTAACACTATCGGCAGATTGCTCCGCAGAACCAAGCAGACGTTCAGGGACGTGCAGCTAGATTCGGGGTCCGCGTGCCGGCCTGCGATCGGCCGGCGCGCCCCAACGCGCAGGATCCATTCCTTGGCCGACACATATCCCGCCTCGCCCTTGGTGCACCACCGCGCAAGACCGGCAATGGAGCCGGCACGGCCGGGTACGCTGCCTGGCCTCGCGGCAATCGACGAGCCGGCGTGGCGCGATCTCGCCGAGCGGGTGATCGAGCCGAACGGTTACTACCTGCCGGAATGGGTCGGAGCCGCCAATGGCGGCGCAGGCGACGGCGCTCCACAAGCCCTGGCGGCCCACGACGCCGCCGGCCGCCTGATCGGTCTGCTGCCCGTTGTCTCGTGCTGGCGCGCGTTCCGCCTGCCGCTGCCCGCTCTGGTGTCCGCCGATCCGTTTCGCTCGCTCGACACGCCGCTGCTGGACCGTAACGCCGCCGACGATGCCGCGGCCAAATTGCTGGCGCAGGCGCGTGCGTCCGGCGCCCGCGCGCTGGTGCTGCGCGACGTCGCACGCGACGGCGAGGCGGTCGGTGCTTTGCGCCGCGCGCTCGCCGCGTCCGGCCTTGCCCCGCGCCTGATCCGCGGCTGGACCCGCGCCGGCCTCGACGCCACCGGCGATGCCGATGCGTTGCTGCGCGACGGGCTCGGCAGCCGGAAGCTGAAGGAACTGCGGCGGCTCGAACGCCGGCTCGGCGACCATGGCGAGGTACGGTTCGACGTTGCGCGCGCCCCGGACGAGGTGGCGCGCGGCTTCGATGTATTTCTCGACCTCGAGGACAGCGGTTGGAAAGGCCGCCGCGGCTCCTCGCTGAAGCGGCAGCCGGCGCTGGCGGCACGGCTACGCAGCGCCGCGATCGCGCTGGCGGGGCGCCGTCAGTGTGAAGTGATCATCTTGTCGGCCGGCGCCACACCGGTCGCGGCCGGCGTCGTGCTGCGCCACGCCGACCGCGCTTACTTCTTCAAGCTCGGCATCGACGAGAGCTTTGCGCGCTGTTCGCCCGGCGTGCTGCTGACCCTGGCGCTGACGCGGCATCTGTGCGCCGATCCGGAGATCCGCTTCGCCGACTCCACCGCCAGCGCCCAGCATCCGATGATCGATCCGATCTGGCGCGGCCGGTTCGCGGTCGGCGATCTGGTGCTGCCGCTCCGCACGCGCGATCCGCTGTTCGCCCCGATCGCCGCGGCGCTGTCGGCGCGCGACAGCTTGCGCCACTTCGCCAAGCGGATGCTGAAACGCTGATTACTCTGCGGCTTCCGCGTTCAGCTCCGCCGACAGCTTGCGGATGGCGCGAGCGATCAACGTCGGATCCTGTGCGCCCGATACCGCGTATTTTTGCATGAACACATAAGTCGGCACGCCGGAGATGCCTTTCTCGGCGGCCTCCTGCGCCTGCGCCGACACTTCCTCGACGTCCTGATCGGTCGCGAGTCTGGCGCGAATGTCGACGGCATCGAGGCCGCAATCGGCCGCGGCCTGCACCAGCACCTCGGGGTCGGTGAGATCGCCGCCGTCGCGGAAATACAATTCCATCAGCCGCTGCTTCATCGCCGGCCCCTGACCGACCGCATCGGCCCAATGAATCAGGCGATGGCAATCGATCGTGTTCGGCTGCCGCTCCACCCGCTCGGGATGATACTCCAGCCCTTCCTGCGCGGCGGTCTCGGCGATCCGGCCGGCGATCTCTTTGTAGCGCTCCGGCGATCCGAACTTAGTGGTGAGATACTCGTCACGGCCGATGCCCTCGCGCGGCACCCAGGGATTGAGGAAGAACGGCCGAAAGGTCAGCTCGACCGGCACCTCCGGCGCCAACGCGATAGCCTGTTCGATGCGCTTCTTGCCGATGTAGCACCACGGGCAAACTACGTCGGACACCACGTCGATCTTCAGCGGCTTCAGCGTGCTCATCGGCGTCTCCTTGTTGTCGTTGCCGGCACAGTCCCACACAGATGGGGCTCAGGCAACGCCGAACAAGGCGGATCAGAGCCGAGCGGCGAGCTCGCGCAATCGCGTCCCTGTGATCGCATCGGCAGGAAAGAACGTCTCGATTGCGATCTCCGACAGCGTGACGTCGATCGGCGTCCCGAACACCATCGTGGTGGAAATGAAGCTGAGCACATCGTCGCCGAGCCGCAGACGAAACGGCACCGCGACCGCATCCGGCACAATCGGCGCGGCGCGCGCCGGCACCGGATAGGTCTTCAATTCTTCATACAGCGCGATCAGCTTTGGATCGGCGCTGGTCTCGCACTGCCGATGCAACCGCTCGAGCAGATGCCCGCACCATTCGCCGAGATTGGCAGTGCGCGTCGCCAGCCCCTCGGGATGGAACGACAGCCGCAGCACGTTGAGCGGCGGCGCCAGCAGATGCGGCGCAACGCCCTCCAGCATCGGCGCCACCATGCGATTGGCGGAGACCAGGCTCCAATGGCGATCGACCGCCAGCGCCGGATTGGGTTCGTGCGCGGCGAGCACCTGATCGACCGCGGCCCGCACCGAGGCGAGCGCCGGATCGTCGAGCGAGCGCTGCGGGAACGCCGGCGCGAAGCCGGCCGCGACCAGAAGCACGTTGCGCTCGCGCAGCGGAACGTCGAGTCGTTCGGCGAGCCGCAGCACCATCTCGCGCGACGGCGAAGCGCGCCCTGTCTCGACGAACGACAAATGCCGCGCCGAGATCTCCGCATCGAGCGCGAGATCGAGCTGACTGAGCCGGCGGCGCTGTCGCCATTGCCGCAAGTAATCGCCGATCCGGACAGGCTGCGCGCCGGCGACAGCGTTGATGGACGACACGTTGGTGTTCATGGCACAAACGCTAGCACGCGGGCCGCACAGCATCCATAACCTCCGAGGTAAGGCATTTCTGACCTGTCAGGTAATCGAATTGGATCGCGCCGCCCGGCATCCTTCGCAGCGTCGCTGCAAACCGAAGGAGATATTCCATGATGCAAGCTTCGATGATCCGTCCGTCTGCGCTGCTGCGCCGCGCTCTGCAGGCCGACGCCGTGGTCAGCGGCGCGATGGCGCTGCTGCTGAGCTTCGGCTCCGGCGTGCTCGCGCGGCTCCTCGCGCTGCCGGAACCGCTGCTGCTGGAAACCGGGCTGCTCCTGATCGGCTACGCCGTTCTTGTCGGCTGGCTCGGCACCCGCGCCGTGCTGCCGCGCACGATGGTGCTGATTGTGATTGCCGGCAACGCGATGTGGACGCTCGGCAGCGTCACCCTGCTGCTCAGCGGGTCAGTAGCCCCGAACGCCCTCGGCATTGCCTTCGTGCTGGTGCAGGCGACAGCGGTCGGGATCTTCGCAGAGCTGCAGTTCATCGGGCTGAAGCGGAGTGATGCAGCCGTCGCCGCATAAGCACTCACGCTCCGCTCGTCATTGCGAGCGAAGCGAAGCAATCCAGACTTCGTGTCGGGGCCTGGATTGCTTCGTCGGCTGCGCCTCCTCGCAATGACGCGACGAGAGGCTACGCCGACGATCAGGTGGCCTTGGATTTGCTCGCGACCGTCTTGCTTCGCGACGCGGTGGTCTTTGCTGACTTAGCAGAGGTGGGCTTACCAGCCTTGTGCTTCGCGACCTTGGGCTTCGCTACCTTGGGCTTCGCGACCTTGCTCTTGCCAGCCTTACCTGTCGCGGCCTTGGGATTGGCAGACTTGCCGGCGACCTTGGACGTCCCCTTCGCGGCTTCAGGCGCCTTCGACTTGGCGACCTTGTCCGGCTTCGAGGCCTTTTCCTTCTTTGCCTTGCCGGATGACTTCGTGGCCTTGCGGGCGGCCTTTTCGGCTTCTGCCTGCGCCTTGCGCTCGGCCTTCAGCTTCAGCTCGGCTTTTTCGGCCTTCGCTTCAGCAGCCTTCTTCTTGCGCTTCTTTTCGCAGGAGACGCACTTGCAGCCGATCGGCTTGAGATAGGCTTTGAAGTAATCGGTGCCGTAGTCGTAGTTGATCTCTTCGCCCGGCTCGATGTTCTTGATGGCGCGGATGATCACCCGCTTCTTGCGCGGGTTGACGTCGGACTCGGCGTTCGGCTTGCAGGCGTGATTGATGTAGCGGGCGATATTCTTCCGCACCGAGCCGTCGATGGTCCAGCGCTTGTTCAGCTCAAACAGGTATTTGTTCTCGATGCCGTCGTGCTTCTTGTTGTGCGCGTCGAGCAGCGGCCCGAAATACCGGATGATCTTGGCACCCTTCTTGATCGGCTTGACCGCGAACAGGCCGAGCCCGGTTTTGGAGCGGCCGACGCGGTAATGGTCATTCGACAACAGCGGCATGGGCTTTCGATTCGAACGCGGCTAAAGGACACACGAGGGCGCCGTTCTAGAGCGATTCCGCCGCAAAGGGCAGTGCCCAAGTTGGAAATTGCTCGAACCTTCCCCAACCCAGCAGCGACGGATCGCGGTTCCGGTGGCCGGAGGCCCTTGCTTTGCAACCGTTCCAAACCGGCCCGACCGCCGTCGAAAATCGAAGCCGGCGCCTTTGCCTCTGGAGGCGCGCGGTTTACTTCCCAATCCGAGACACGCACAATCTGAGGACGCGACAGCGGAGAAACGTGCAATGAAGGCGGTGTTCGCCAAGATCGGCAGCGACTTCTTCTCCACCATCGTCTTCGTGGTGCTGTATTTCTCGACCGGCAATGTGGCGCTGGCGACGATCGTCGCGGTACTCGGCGCGGTCGGGCAGTTCATCTACGCCAAGCTCAAGGGCCAACGGCTCGACGTGATGGCCTACGCCAGCGTCGCGCTGGTGGTGGTGCTCGGTGGCGCCACGCTGCTGACCAACGACGCCCGCTTCGTGCTGATCAAGCCAAGCGTCGGCCATATCGCGGTCGGCCTGCTGATGCTGCGCCGCGACTGGATGCTGCGCTATGTGCCGCCGATCGTCGCCGAGACGATTCCCGACTACGTGCGGATCGCCGGCTATCTCTGGGCCGCGCTGATGCTGCTGCTCGGCGCCGGGGTGGTGGCCGCGGCGATGACCGGCGACATCAAGATCTGGACGTTCTACGTCATGGTGATCGCGCCGGCGTTCAAGGTCGCGGCGGTCGCCGGGCAGTATCTGGTGTTCCGTCTGGCGATCCGTAACCGGCGCCGGGCCGCTGCAGTCGGGGCGCCGGCCGCGACCTCAGCGGTCGCCGCCGAACCGTAACGCGGTCGTTGGGCGATCCTGCGGTTCACATTCGCGGCGTATCGGCCTGAGCCAGCGTGCTGTCGTCGGACGGTGCGAGTTGCGCCGAAGCCGGCGCATAGCTGCGATCGCCTTCGTAGATCACCACGACGCCTCCAATCCCGTTGTCGAGCGCCGAAGTGGTAAACGCCGCAAGCCCAGTCCGGTCGAGGGGCATATGCGCCGCGATCACTCGGTCGCCGTCACGAAAACTGACCGTGCCTGCGGGCAGGCCGTGCGAACCCGTGACGACCGCAGTCAGCGTCACCACCGCGCCTGGTGCCGGCGCCAGATCGGACGACGACAGCGTCAGCCGCGGCTTGACGAGTACATCGAGCGCCGTCTCGGTCGACTGGCTCGGCAGCACGACCAGCGGCAGCCGGCTGGCGCTGCCGGCGTAATCGGCGCGCAGCAGATGATGGCCCGGCGCCAGACCATCCACCGTCAGGCTCGGCCTTGCGGCGTCGGTCCAGCCCAGTACCGTGCTGGTCGACAGGTCGTAGAACACGATCCGCCCGTCAGCGACGCCGGCGCCATAGTCGGTGCGGACGGTCGCGCTAAGCAGATACCGTCCTGCAGGCTGCGCCGCGATGTCGAGACGGGTCGTGGTCGCTTCGGACACCACCTCGACCTGAGCGGCCGCCGGGGTGCTGTTCACTCCAGGCAGGAGCGCTGCAAAGCCGATAGCGGCAATCGCAGATGACAAACGCATGTCGGGTCTCCACCGTCACCGTGGGAACCTCGAGGCGTCCTCCGTTGTTGCCTCAGAATAGCACGACGCGTGCAGTGCACCACAGGTATCTGCATGGACGATAGGCAGAGCAGGACACCGCCAGATCCTTGCGTTCGCAGCATCGCGGCCCCTGGCCGCAGCGGTGGCGCAGCTTCGGGCTTGTTTGTCGCTCCCGCAGCATACTAAGAGGGGCGGCCCGGCGAACTGACGAGGGCCGGACCAAGGGGAGAAACACATGGCAGTCGACGGAAACTGGAAACTCACCATGAGCACGCCGATGGGCGAGCGGCAGGCCGACCTGACTCTGAAGGCCGACGGCGGCACGCTCACCGGCACGCAATCCGCCGACGGCGATGCCGGCGATATCTTCGACGGCACTGTGAACGGCGACGACGTCGCCTGGAAGCTGTCGATCACCAACCCGATGCCGCTGACGCTGAGCTACACCGGCAAGGTGAGCGGCGACAGCATGTCCGGCGAGATGGGCATCGGCCCGATGGGCTCGTTCCCGTTCACCGGCGCGAAGGCGTAAGGCGCCCCGCCTCCGCGGCAGCGCACCTGCCCCAAGCGGTCATTCCGGGGCGCTCGCGTCAGCGAGCGAGCCCGGAATCCCGAGATGTTCTGCGTTGAACCGGTTGTCGGCCCCGAACGGCGAGATTCCGGGTTCGCTCACTTCGTGAGCGCCCCGGAATGACGGTGCGAGCGGTGGCCCCGCGACTTCGCCTCAGCCCAGATTCAGTTCCTTGAAGAAGTCGTTGCCCTTGTCGTCGACGATGATGAAGGCCGGGAAGTCGACGACGTCGATCTTCCAGATCGCCTCCATGCCCAGCTCCGGATATTCCAGCACCTCGACCTTCTTGATGCAGTGCTCGGCAAGGTTCGCCGCAGCGCCGCCGATCGAGCCGAGATAGAAGCCGCCGTATTTCTTGCAGGCCTCACGCACCGCCTGCGCGCGGTTGCCCTTGGCGACCATCACCATCGAGCCGCCGGCCGCCTGGAACTGATCGACGAACGAATCCATCCGCCCCGCCGTGGTCGGGCCGAACGCACCGGAGGCGTAGCCGTCGGGCGTCTTGGCCGGGCCGGCGTAGTATACCGGATGGTTCTTGAAGTAGTCCGGCAGCGGCTCGCCCTTCTCCAGCCGGTCGCGCAGCTTGGCGTGGGCGGCGTCGCGCGCCACGATCATGGTGCCGGTCAGCGACAGCCGGGTCTTGGTCGGGTACTTGGTCAGCGTGGCGAGGATGTCCTTCATCGGCTGGTCGAGGTCGATCTTCACCACCTCGTCGCCGAGCGCCTGCTCGACCTCGGGCAGATACTGCGCCGGGTTGTGCTCCAGCTCCTCCAGATACACGCCGTCCTTGGTGATCTTGCCGAGCATCTGGCGGTCGGCCGAGCACGACACGCCGAGGCCGATCGGCAACGAGGCGCCGTGGCGCGGCAGCCGGATGACGCGAACGTCGTGGCAGAAATACTTGCCGCCGAACTGCGCCCCGACGCCGAGGCTCTGCGTCATCTTGTGGATTTCCTGCTCCATCTCGACGTCGCGGAAGGCGTTGCCGAATTCGGAGCCCTTCGTCGGCAGCGCATCGAGATAGCGCGCCGAGGCGAGCTTCACCGTCTTCATCGTGGTCTCGACCGAGGTGCCGCCGATCACGATCGCGAGGTGATAGGGCGGGCACGCCGCGGTGCCGAGCGTCATGATCTTCTCTTTCAGGAACGCCAGCAGCCGGTCGCGGGTCAGCAGCGACGGCGTCGCCTGGAACAGGAAGCTCTTGTTGGCCGAGCCGCCGCCCTTGGCCATGAACATGAACTTATAGGCATCGTCGCCCTCGGCGTAGATCTCGCACTGCGCCGGCATGTTGTTGGCGGTGTTCTTCTCCTCGAACATCGACAGCGGCGCGACCTGCGAGTAGCGCAGATTACGACGCAAGTAAGCGTCGCGCGCGCCTTCCGACAGCGCCGCTTCGTCGTCGCCGTCGGTGATGACGTTCGCGCCCTTCTTGCCCATGATGATCGCGGTGCCGGTGTCCTGGCACATCGGCAGCACGCCGCCGGCGGCGATGTTGGCGTTCTTCAGAAAGTCCAGCGCGACGAACTTGTCGTTCGGGCTGGCCTCTGGATCGTCGAGGATCTTGCGGAGCTGGGCGAGATGGCCCGGCCGCAGATAATGGTTGATCTCGCCGAACGCCGCCTCCGACAGCGCCCGCAGCGCCTCGCGCTCCACCACCAGCATGTCGCGCCCGAGCACCTTCTCGACCCGCACGCCGTCCGACGTGATCTTGCGATAGACGGTGTCGTCCTTGCCCAGCGGGAACAGCGGGGTGTGCTTATAGGGCGGAACCGGGGTAGCGGCGGACGGAATCGGCGTGGGAGCGTTCATGGACAAGGCCTCGAATGGGGAAATTCGCGGCCCTGTCTAGGCGGTTTCGGCGGGATTTTGAAGGGTTCAAAACGGGAGGGAGGGGAGGTCTGCCGCCGCGGCGGCTCAGGGCTCGCGGTCCCTTGCGCCATGAAGCACTGCAGTGACGATGACCCGCTGCTCGACCTCATCGACTTCGTAGACAAGGACGTAGGGCAATCGAGGAACGACCCACTCGAGGGTTCCCGGATCCTGCCCCAGCCGGCCCATCATCGGAAACAAAAGCAATAGTTCGGCGCTGCTGAAAAGTCGCCCGACCACGCGCTCGGCCTGGACAGGGCTGTCGATGGCTATCCAACTGAAAATCTGTTCGAGATCGTCGAGCGCGCGATCGTCGAAGACGAGCCTCATTGCCGCGGCAGCGAGCCCAATCGAACGATCCGCTGCTTGGCGTCCTCATGAGATACCAGCCTACGGTTCGGATCGGATCGGCGCCGACGAACTTCAGCAACCTGCGCTTCGGTCAGGCGCAGCCCATGCATGTGTTGGACGTAATCCAACAGCGCGACCGCGGCAGCATCCTGCTCGGGCTCCGAGAGCTTTGCGACCTGCTGCAGTGCCTGTTGAAGGAGTTCAGTCATCGTGCAAGTCTACTACTTTACGTCAGCTCCCGCCACTTCCAACTGAGGCGGACGCTCTCTCGGATTTGCATTTTCGCCGTCCTCCGCTATGAGACTTCGCCCCGAACTGATCGCGGAGGTTTGATGATCGCCGTTGCCGACCGCTCGTTCCGCTTGCCCTGCCGCGCCGCGTGGCTCGCCGGGTTTGCCGTCGCGGTGATGTCGGTGGCCGCCTCGCCGGCCCGAGCCGACCGCTGCGACGACCTCGCCGGCACGCTGAAGGCACAGATCGCCGGGGTCGCGGTCGGCAAGACCGCCGCCAATACGATCTATCTGTCACATCCGGCCGCAAAGGCGCTGCGGCTGGGGTGTCCGAGCCGGACGGTCAAGAACGAGATTTACGGGCAAGCGCCGGCGCGAAAACCGTCGCCGGAATTTCAGGACCTGATCGCCAGCGCGGCTGCGATCGTGTTCACCATCCCGAAGCCGGACACTCTGCGCGGCGTCAAGCGCTGCTTCGGGCGGGTCGGCATCCTGCGCGGCAACGACATCAAGACCCGGTTCCGCCGGCTCGACATGCGCTGCGCCCGCACCAAGACAGAATCCTCGATCTCGATCAGCCGCGACAGCAGCGAGTAGTCGCAAACCGGCCCCGCTTCTTTCCCAAGGCGACAACACGGCATTTGAAGCAAATGCCGGCGCGGGCATGCGCGCAAAGTTCACCGGACGGCGCGATCATCGCCTGCAATCCCATGACGACCTGGGCGCGGTCGCTGGCAAGTCGCCACCGACGCACCATCTCATCGGGGGACGTTGGCCAACACGAGGAAAGACTGATGGACAGCATTTCGAGCGTGTCGTCGACAACGGTGACCCGGCCGGCTACCCAGGCGAGCCCTCCGCCGCCACCGCCGCCGCCGAAAGACGACAAGGACACGACCAGCATCCAGCCGCCGAAAGCGGCGCTGCCGCCCGGACAGGGCACCCGCGTCGACCAGATCGCGTAAGCGCGACGGCGCGGTTCAGAAGCCACGACGGGCCCCGCCACGCGCGGGGCTTTGTTGTTTCGGCCCGACCGCTGCGCTGCGGACCGCCTGGCGCGCGGCCGGCGCTCTGCTAGACTCGGCTGACGCGAGCGGCGGAGTGGCCTGATGAGCGATGTGAAAGTCCTGACCGGCGGTTGCCATTGCGGTCTGGTGCGGTTCGAATGCACCACCGACTTGGCGATGGTCACGGCCTGCAATTGCTCGATCTGCACCAAGAAGGGGCTGCACTTCACCTTCCTGCCGCCGAAGAGTTTTCAGTTGCGCGCCGGCGAGGACAGCCTGAAGGAATATCTGTTCAACAAACGCGCCATCAGCCACCAGCTCTGCACCGAGTGCGGCGTCGAGGTGTTTGCGCGAGGCACCAAGCCCGACGGCACCGAAGTGGTGGCGCTGAACGTCTCCTGCATCGACGGTATCGAGCTGTCGCAACTGAAATTGACGCCGATCGACGGCCGGCACAGGTAGGCTACGCGCAAGTCTACCGCGTCATTCCGGGGCGCGCGTGAAAACGCGCCAACCCGGAATGGCGTCGGAGAGAGGTCGAGGCCACCGGACAAGCTGTTACTTAGTCGTCCGTGAACAATTTGG
>NZ_JAMKBZ010000029.1:0-64066 GCF_053772255.1 Rhodopseudomonas parapalustris
GCTGCGCTTGCGCGCGGGCGCCTCGTGCTCCTCGCCTTCGGCCGACGGTGCTTCCTGCAGATTGGTCGCCTTGATGAAGGCGGCGATGGCGTCGCCCGAGCCTCTCACCACCAGCAGGTCGTCCGGCTCGATGGTGTAGAGCCGGGCGCCGCTCCGCCGCAGCGCGCCGTCGCGGATCAGGCCGGTGATCAGCACGTCGGCGTTTTCGGCATCGTCCTCGAACTCGGCGACCAGTTTGCCGACCGCGGGCGACTCCTTGCCGACTTCGAGTTCGGCCTCGAACGAGGATTCCGAGGCGAGGTCGGCGGCGCTGTCGCCGCGGCGTGGCACCAGACGCCAACCGATCAGCGCGACGAAAATGACGCCGGCAACCGCCACCGCGATGCCGACCGGTGCGAAGTCGAACATCCGGTACGGCTGGCCGAGCTGTTCGGCGCGGATAGAGGACGCGATGATGTTCGGCGGGGTGCCGATCAGCGTGGTCATGCCGCCGAGGATGGTGGCGAACGACAGCGCCATCAGCGTCATGCCCGGCGGCCGGCCCGCTTTGCGCGCCGCCTGGATGTCCATCGGCATCAGCAGCGCCAGCGCCGCGACGTTGTTAATCACCGCCGACAGCGCCGCGGCGATACCGCCGACCAGTGCGATGTGGATGCCGATCGGCCGCTTATCGTCGACCGCCCATTGCGCCACTACGCCGAGCACGCCGGAATTCTCGAATGCGCGCGAGGCGATCAGCACCAGCGCGACCACCACCACCGCGGGATTGGA
Source organism: Rhodopseudomonas parapalustris (assembly GCF_053772255.1). Taxonomy (NCBI): domain Bacteria; kingdom Pseudomonadati; phylum Pseudomonadota; class Alphaproteobacteria; order Hyphomicrobiales; family Nitrobacteraceae; genus Rhodopseudomonas; species Rhodopseudomonas parapalustris. The sequence continues at coordinate 772 of NZ_JAMKBZ010000029.1, forward strand.
GAAGCCGGAGAACGCCGCATCCTGCGGCACCAGCCCAAGCGCCACCGCAACGAACAATCCGGCCGCGGCGACCAGATCGTGGCGGAACCGGCCCCACACCAGCATCGCCAGGATGGCGGCGAACAGGGCGAACAGCAGAATCTGGTCGAGCGTCATGGCGCGGATCGCAGTCTCGATAGGTGTGGTGGAAGCGGGACGGAACTTGCCGGTGGAACGGAGCGGCGGGTCTCAACGCACAAGCTGCGGAACCGTCACCATCGACGGGAGAATAATTTCATCCCTTGCGCCGCGCAGAAAGGAGAAAACTCTGCTCCATCCCCAGGTGCTGCAACTTCCTGCTTAATTTTCCTCACGTATTTACCGCTTTTGCTGCGATGCGTACATCCAGCCCCGGAACAGGCGCGACCTTGGAGCGCGCCGGCTGGAGGACCGAACGATGCAGGTGCCGGAACTGGTGATCGTCCTAGGCTTTGCGATCGGTGCCGCATTCGGCGTCGCCGGCCTGCTCAGCGGCTTCTGCCTGATGAGCGGGCTGCGCGATTACTGGACCAAGGACGACGGTCGCAAGCTGCGCAGCTACGCGGTGGCGCTGGCGGTCGCGATCGCCGGCACCCAACTGATCGCCGGGCTCGGCTATGTCGACATCGGAAAGTCGCTGTATCTGCAGCCGTCGTTCTCGGCGCCGCTGATCTTCCTCGGCGGCCTGATGTTCGGGCTCGGCATGGTGCTGGCGAATGGCTGCGCCTCGCGTGCACTGGTGCTGCTCGGCAAGGGCAATCTGCGCTCGTTGCTGGTGGTCGGCATCATCGCGGTGGCGGCGCAGATCACGCTGAAGGGGCTGTTCGCTCCGGCGCGGCTCGCCTTCCTGCAGTGGACCCAGGTGTCGCCGCCGCATGTCTCGGTGCCGTCGCTGCTCGGCGCCGCGGGCCTCGGCGAAGCGTTCGCGCAGATCGCCGCGGTGCTGATCGCGGCCGGCGCGCTGCTGGTGTTCGCGTTCTCCGATCGCAGCTTCCGCCGCGCCGGCGGTCAGATCGCGGCCGGCGTGGTGATCGGCCTACTGATCGTCGCCGGCTGGCTCACCACCGGTTACTTCGGCGCCGACGACTTCAACCCGATCCCGGCGACCTCGCTGAGCTTCGTCGCGCCGCTCGCCGATACGCTGCAATACGCGATGTTCTCCACCGGCCTGACGCTGAGCTTCGGCGTCGCGCTCGCGGTCGGCGTGTTCGTCGGCAGCGCCACCACTGCGTTGCTGACCGGCCGCTTCGCGCTGGAGGGATTCACCTCGGCGCCGCACATGCTGCGCTCGACGCTCGGCGCCGCGCTGATGGGCTCGGGCGGCGCGATGGCCTATGGCTGCTCGGTCGGGCAGGGGCTCACCGGCCTGTCGACGCTGGCGCTGCCGTCGTTCATCGCGGTCGCCGGCATCGTCGGCGGCGCTGCGCACGGGATCCGCCGCTTCGCCCCGGTGGCGGCGCTCGCCACGCGGTGAGTCCCTCACACCGGAGTCATTCCGGGGCGCGAGCGCAGCTCGCGAACCCGGAATCTCTCTTCGAGCTATCTCGGGATTCCGGGTTCACGCGTTTCACGCGTGCCCCGGAATGACGAACCTGAGATTCCCTTTCGACTTGACGGCAACGTGATCACTTGGTCCCGCTGATCCTTTGATGACAGCGGCGACCGGTGTGGTTAGTTTGCGCGGCAAACAACATTCGGGGAGGATCACGATGAAGTCGCTGTTCAAGGTCGCCGCCGCGGCGGTGCTGCTCACGGTCGCTGCGGCGCCTGCTTTGGCCGCCGACGCCAAGCCGCACCGGGTCGCCATTCAGGTCGACCAGAACGATCCTGCGGTGATGAATCTTGCGCTCAACAACGCAGCCAACATCATCGACTACTACAAGGCCAAGAACGAGGACGTTCAGGTCGAAGTCGTCACCTTCGGCCCCGGCCTGCACATGCTGCGCGCCGATTCATCGCCGGTGAAGGATCGCATCAAGCAGATCAGCGACGCCGCGTTTCCGTCCAGCATCAAGTTCGCCGCCTGCGACAACACCAAGAAGGGCATGGAGAAGCACGAGGGCCATGCCGTCAGCCTCATTCCGCAAGCGAGCGAGGTGCCGTCGGGTGCGGTCCGTCTGATCGAGCTGCAGGGCGACGGCTGGGCGTATTTGCGGCCGTAACCGTCGCGTCCTCGCGGCGGCTGCGCAGCAGTTCGCGCCAGCCGTCGAACCGGCGACGGATCAGCTCACGCGGCGATCCGTCGACCAGCACCGCGATGCCGATCCGCGCGCCCAGCATCATGCCGAGGATCGCGATCGGCCACGACAGCGCCATCACCGAGCCCGCGGTGATGCCTTGGCCGATGGTGCAGCCGCCGGTCAGAATGCCGCCGAATCCCATCAATGCAGCCCCGGTGACGTGGCGGCGCATCTCGTGATCGTCGTCGAACGCCTCCCAGCGTAGTTCGTCGGCGCGCCACGCCGCCAGAAACGAGCCGAGCACCACGCCGAATACGGTGCCGACGCCGAAATCTGCGAAATTGGCGACGTTGAGCAGCCCCGCATACACCGCTTTGCCGATGGTGGAGACGAAGGTCAGGCTCTGCGGATGGACCGGACCGGCGAACGGATCTGCCAGTTTCGTGGTCGCGAGCCAGCCGACCACGGTCAGCACGCCGAGTGCGACTCCGGCAGCCAGGAGACGCGGCGTCCGCCGCAACCGTTTGTCGCCGAGCGCGATCAGGCACAGCGCGCCGCCGCCGAGCGCTGCGATCACCGCGCGCAAGTCCATTCCGGAGAGATGCTGGACCAGGGTCGCGAGATCGGTGTTGATGCTGTCCGGCATCGTCAGCGCGAACCGCTCCAGCACGGTGATGCGAAAGCCGGACAGCATCCCGCGCAGCGTCGCATAGGCGGCGCCGCCGAGCACCAGGATCACCACGAAGCTGCGCAGATCGCCGGTGCCGAGCCGCACCAGCGAGCCGAACCCGCAGGTGCCGACGAACGCCATGCCGACGCCGAACAGCACGCTGCCGATCACGATCGAGGCCAGCGGCAGCGCCGGCGCGGTGTAGTTGGATTGGCCGGGGTCGAGCTGGCCGGCGATCACCAGCGCCTGGGTGCCGAGCAGCGCGATGCCGAGCGCCAGACCGAAGATGCGCAGGCGCCTGGTATCGCCGCCCATCAGCGCGTCTTCGACGGCGCCGAACGAGCACAGCCGCGCCAGCCGCACGAAGAAACCAGCGGTGACGCCGACGCACAGGCCGGCGAGCGCGAGCATCCAGGCGGATGCGTCCTGCATGGGGTTCCCTCGGTTGCGCGCAGGCGTGCGATGCGCCCTTGCGTCGCTTATTGGTCGCGTCGCGCGCGAGCCCGATTACTTCTGGGCGTCTCGCGCGGACGAGCAGAAGATATCATAGATCACCGAGATGACGCGACGGACGTCGTCGTTGGCGAGGCTGTAGTAAATAGTCTTACCGTCCCGCCTTGTGTCGACCATGCCGTCGTAGCGCAGCCGCGCGAGCTGTTGCGACACCGCCGACTGCCGCAGCGACAGGATGTTCTCCAATTCGCTGACCGAGCGCTCGCGTTCGGCGAGCAGGCACAGCAGCAACAGCCGGTTCTCGTGCGACACAGCTTTCAGGAAGTTGCTGGCCTTGCGCGCCCGGCGCATCAGCATGTCGAGCTCGGGCGAGTATTCCGCGCCGTCGCGGAGTTCGGTCTCGATATCGGGTTCGAGGATCGAGGTCATGGCGATCAGCTATCGTTTCGGTTGGCGTTGCAAGATGTCGTTCGCAGCATATGCAGCATATCAGGTGTGGCCGCGCTGCGGTGGCGGCGTCACCTTGGCGGCCAGCGCGCCGAGCAGGCCCCAGAAGGCGTCATCGTTGATGTAGCCGGTGATGCGGCCGATCTCGCGGCCCTGGTCCATCACCACGAAGGTCGGCGTGAACCGCACCGGACTTGCAAGGCCGAGGCCCGGGTCCTTGGCGTGGTCGATGTTGATGCGGCGCAGCGGCAGCAGCTTGGCCTCAACGGTCTTGGGATAGATCGGGCCGACGTCGCGGTCCCAGCGCGCGCACCAGACGCAGCCGTCGCGTTCGAACATCACCAGCTCGGCCGCGTGCGCCGCCGCAGCCGTTAGCTGCGCCGCACACAACAGAATCGCGCCGATGAGAGTCGATTTCAGCATCTTCCGGCCCATGATGTGATACATATAGACGAATTCGCATGTATGTTCCAGGGGCGGAAACGCGGTGGTTTCGAATATCTCGCTGGTCGGCGCCTTCGGGGCCGGGGTGCTGTCGTTCCTGTCGCCCTGCGTGCTGCCGCTGGTGCCGCCATATCTGTGCTTTCTGGCCGGCGTCAGCCTGGACCAGCTGACCCGCGGCGCTGACCAGCCGTCGAAGGCAATCGACTGGCGCGTGGTGGCGTCGTCGGCCGCCTTCGTGCTCGGCTTTTCCACCGTGTTCGTCGCGCTCGGGGCATCAGCCTCGGCGATCGGCAAGGCGGTGACCGAGCATTTCGAAGCGCTCGGGATCGTGGCCGGGGTCATCATCATCGTGCTTGGGCTGCATTTCCTGGGGCTGTTTCGGATCGGCCTATTGTATCGCGAGGCCCGGTTCCACAACGTCAGCCGCGGCGTCGGCTTTCTCGGCGCCTACGTGGTCGGCCTGGCATTCGCGTTCGGCTGGACGCCGTGCGTCGGGCCGGTACTGGCGACGATCCTGCTGGTCGCAGGCGTCGAGGGCTCGGCGGCGCACGGCGCGGTGCTACTCGGCGCCTATTCGCTGGGGATCGGGCTGCCGTTCCTGCTGGCGTCGTTGTTTTCCGGCGCGTTCATTCGGCTGATGGCGCGGCTGCGGACGCAGATGGCGACGGTCGAGAAGGTCATGGGCGGTGCGCTGGTGCTGACCGGCGTGCTGTTTCTCACCGGCGCGATGCCGCGGATTTCAGGATGGCTGCTGCAGACCTTTCCCGCGTTCGGCGAGATCGGCTGACGGAGCCCGGCCACAGGAAGGACTGGTGATGACGAAGGCTTCGTTCTCGCGCCGCGGCGCCATCGCCGCGCTGGGCATCGGCGCATTGTCGCTGCGCAGCCTGCCGGCTGCCGCTGCGGAGCCGGTGCTCGGCGACGACGGGTTGTATCAGCTCGACTGGTACTTGCAGAGTTTCCTCGATCTGAAGGAAGACCTCGACGGCGCCACCGCCAAGGGCAAGCGCTTCGCGATCCTGTGGGGGCTGAAGGGCTGTCCATTCTGCCGCAAGCTGCACGAGGTGCACATGCGCGATCCGGTAATCGAGAGCTACATCCGCGACAATTTCGAGATCGTGCATCTCAATCATATCGGCGCTCGCGAAGTCACCGATTTTGGCGGCAGCAAACTGAGCGAAAAGGCGTTCGCACAGGCCTACGGCATCCGTTTCACCCCGTCGCTGCAGTTCTTCCCCGAGAGCGCCGATGGCCTCGCCGCCAAGAAGCCGCAGGATCGCGAAGTCGCCCGCATGCCCGGCCTGCTCGAGCCGCCGGAGTTCCTGGCGATGTTCAAATACGTTCGCGACAAAGGCTATCAGTCGATGCCGTTCACCGACTGGCTGAAGCGGCCGGTGTAGGGAGCGCCTTACTATCAACGTCATGCCGGGGCGCGCGTAGCGCGAGCCCGGAATCCATAACCATCACCTGTGAGTATGGATTCCGGGCCTGCGCCGCTGACGCGACGCATCCCGGAATGACGAACGAGATTTTGTCGGTGAAGGCGGTGCGACGAGTCTGTCCATCGTTATTGCAGGGCCTCGTCATTCCGGGTTCGCGCTGACGCGCACCTGGAATGACTCGCGCGTCAGAAGTCCAGTTTGTCCTTGATCGCGTCGATGCCGGCTTTGGCGCAGGCTTGGTCGGCGTCGCCGCCGGGGGCGCCTGAGACGCCGATGCCAGCGACAAGAGAGCCGGCGGCTTCGATGATCAGTCCGCCGCCGAGCACGACGACGCCGGGCAGGTTGCGCAGGCCGGACTGCGGCATGCCGGGCTTGGTCATGTCGGCGAGTTCGCCGGTCGCGGTCTTGAACGACACCGCGGTCCAGGCCTTGCCGGCCGCGGTGGTCGGGGTGTGGGCGCCGGAGAAGCGGTCGCGCAGCATCACTTGCGGCAGGCCGCTGCGATCGACCACCGCCACCGCGACCTGGAAGCCCTGCTTGCGGCATTCGCCGAGCGCCGCCTTGGCGGCGTCGAGCGCGAGCTCCGGGCTGAGCGATTTGGTGGTCACCAGCGCGTCGTCGGCGCGGGCTGGAGCGGCCAAGACAGCGATGGCGGCCAAGGCAAGACCGATTCGATCAATCATTCAATTGCTCCGCTTCGTAGTTGTCGTCATTGCGAGGAGCGAAGCGACGAAGCAATCCAGGGGGCAGTGCACGGAGCTCATGGATTGCTTCGCTTCGCTCTCAATGACGCAGGCTTTGGTGGTGTTATTCCTTGTTCACCGGGGATTCCGGATCGAACAGGAACGCCATCACGTCCTTGATCTGCTGTTCGCTGAGGAAGCCGTTGGTGCCGAACCGCGGCATGTTCGAGCACGGCACCACCGCCTGCGAATTGTAGATCTTGGTGTAGGCCTGCTTGATCTCGGCTTCGGTGTAGTTGCGATCCTTGCCGTAGTGGGTGAGGCTCGGGCCCAGTGTGCCGAACGAAACTTCGGACTTCGCCATCTGGTGGCAGGCGTAGCAATTGCCGCCGTGCACCGTCTCCGGCTTGTCGGAGAACTGTCCGCCGCGGCCGTTGTTGGCGATCTTGGCGCCGGCCTTCCAGTCGCCGAGCAATTTGCCGTCGGCCGGATACACCACCTTCTTGATCTCGCGCTGCATGATCGCCTCGGCGACGTCGTGCGGCACCTCGTTGCGATATTTGTTGCAGGCCTGCATCGTCTCGTCGGGGACGATCCGCTTCTGCCAGTCTTCCGGCGCCTTGCCGAACGTCGCCTTGATGTAGGCGTCGACGGTTTCGGTGGAAACCTTATGGGTCGGCGCAGGCTTGGCGGCGTCGGCGGTCTGCGTCGCGGCCTTGCTCATCGCGTCGGATTTCTGCGGGACCGCCTTGTCGGCCGCATGAGCCGCGATCGAACCGCCGGCCAACGCGCCGAGCGCGAGCGCCAGCATCGAGACTTTCATCCTCGTCATGCTTCGTCCTCCCCTCAGCGCTTGATCGACGGCACGGCGAGTTCGCCGCCCGCCGCGATTTTGTTGAGATACAACGTCAGGGCGGTGATGCCTTCGGAGCCGTATTCCGGCGCCGGCCAGCGCTGCTGGCGATAGCAGTCCCAGATTCGGTGCTGGAAGGTCCGCAGCGCGCTCTGCGACACGCGGTAGGTCGGCCAGCTCGCCATCGTCACTTGTGCGTCCTTGCCGGGGCCGGCGAGGTAGGGCAGCGCCTGCAGACGGATGCGCTTGCCTTCGGCGCCGTGGCAGGTCGAGCACGAGAAATCCATCACTCCGCCGCGGCGGTGAAACAGCTCCTCGCCGACCGCCGCCATCTCCTGCTCCTTGGGATGGCTGAGTTGTGGCTCGATCTTCATGCCGCTGGACTTGTTGGCGATGTACGCCACCAGATCTTCCATGTCCGAGGTCTTGCCGGGGCCGGAGAAGCGGCGCGCGACGATGTCCTTGGTGTCGAGGCCCTGGATGTTTTGCATGCACCACAGTAGGCGCTGCTCGAGGTCCATCACCTTGTCGGCGTCCTTGAAGTAGCGCGGCAGTTGAGCGAACGCGCCTTCCAGCTTGCCGGCGCCGAGGCCGAGATCGCAGCTCTCCAGCGAGACATTCTTGGTGCCCCGCTTCTCCGCCCAGAGTTGTTCGCCGCGATCGACGGCGAGGAATCCGGGGTTCGACATCGGGTCGGAAATCATCTCGCGATAGCGCTCGATTTCCTTCTCGCTGGCGTCCTGCGCCTTGGCGACGATCGGCATCGTGCAGAACACGATAGCGATCACCGCCGAGATAGCGGCGATGCGTCTCATGGGTCCTCCCTCCTCCGGCGACCGTCTTGTGAGTTGCGGCCGATGACACCTCGGCTTACGGCCTGGCATCTTTACATTCAAGAAAAACAATATAATGATGTTTGCGGATCATGACCGATCGCGCTTGCAATCGTCAAGCGTTAGTATGGCAAGGGATGCGAAAGACTCCCTGAAGGAGGATGCCCAATGGTGTTGATGAAGACCAAAACGAGCCGCCGCGAGGCTCTGGCGCTGGCGGGCATCGCCGGCCTCGCTGCGCTGCTGGCGCCGCGGATGTCCTTCGCCGACGCGGCGATGGTCGATGCGGAGATCAAGAAGCTCTACGGTGACAAGAAGTTCGACAGCGGCAAGGTCAAACTCGACGTGCCGGAGATCGCCGAGAACGGTCTGGTAGTGCCGATCACCGTCGACGTCGAGAGCCCGATGACCGAGGCCGACTACGTCAAGGCGGTGCATGTGTTCGCCGACGGCAACCCGGCGCCGGGCATCGTCAGCTACAAGTTCACACCGGCTTGCGGCAAGGCGTCGGCCTCGACCCGGATGCGTCTGGCGCAGACTCAGAACATCATCTGCATCGCGGAGATGTCGGACGGCAAGTTGTACTCGACCAAGTCGAGCGTGAAGGTCACCATCGGCGGCTGCGGCGGCTAATCCGGCAACGGCAATAATCGAAGGCGAGGAAATTCCAATGTCCGTCAAACCGACCCCGCGCGTCCGCGTTCCGACCCAGGCCAAGCCGGGCGAGCTGCTCGAAATCAAGACGCTGATCTCGCACGAAATGGAATCCGGTCAGCGCAAGGATTCCTCCGGCAAGATCGTGCCGCGCAAGATCATCAACACCTTCACGGCCCAGTTCAACGGCAAGACCGTGTTCGAGGCCGAGTGGAATCCGGCGATCTCCGCCAACCCGTACCAGTCGTTCTTCTACAAGGCCTCGGAGAGCGGCGAGTTTGCCTTCCTGTGGAAGGACGATGACGGTTCGGTCTACGAATCCAAGCACAAGCTGACCGTCGCCTGATCGCGACGGCCGGACCGACTTCGCAGTAATCGTCGCATCACCGGGAGCCTTTGCGGCTCCCGGACTGCGGACCTGTGACCTGATCGAAAGGCTGCCGGCGACGGTGGCGGTGCCCAACGCGGCGCGTAGCAAGGGATGGAACGATGATCTCGAGGCGGGAATTCCTGCAGGCGACGGCCGCCGCATCGGCGCTGACGATCGCCGGCGGCCTGGGGCCGATCGGACAGGTCGCGGCGCAGCAGCGGCTGACGCAAGCCGACATCCTGAAATTCGATCCGCTCGGCACGGTGACGCTGCTGCACATCACCGACACCCATGCCCAGCTCGTGCCGCTGCATTTCCGCGAGCCCTCGGTCAATCTCGGCGTCGGCGAGGTCAAGGGTAAGCCGCCGCATCTCACCGACGCAGAATTCCGCAACTACTTTCACATCGCCACCGGCTCGCCGGACGCGTTCGCGCTGACCGCCGACGACTTCACCGCGCTCGCCCGCAACTATGGCAAGATGGGCGGCTTCGATCGGATCGCCACCCTGGTCAACGCGATCCGCGCCGAGCGCGGCGCCGACAAGGTGCTGCTGCTCGACGGCGGCGATGCGCTGCAGGGAAGCTGGAGCTCGCTGAAGAGCAACGGCCAGGACATGATCGACGCGCTCGCCGGGCTCAAGATCGACGCGATGACCGGCCATTGGGAATTCACCTATGGTGCCGACCGCGTCAAGGAAATCGCCGAGAAGGCGCCGTTCGCGTTCCTGGCGCAGAACGTCCGCGATGTCGAATGGCAGGAGCCGGTGTTCGAGGCGCGCAAGACGTTCGAGCGCGGCGGCGTGAAGATCGCGGTGATCGGTCAGGCGTTGCCGCGCACCGCGGTCGCCAATCCGCGCTGGATGTTCCCGAACTGGGAGTTCGGCATCCGCGAGGAGGACATCCAGAAGCAGGTCGAGGAAGCGCGCGCCGACGGCGCCGCGATCGTGGTGCTGCTGTCGCACAACGGCTTCGACGTCGACCGCAAGCTCGCCGGCCGGGTCAAGGGCATCGACGTCATCCTCACCGGCCACACCCACGACGCCATGCCGGGCGTGATCAAGGTCGGCGATACCGTGCTGGTGGCGTCGGGCTCGCACGGCAAATTCGTGTCGCGGCTCGACATCAAGGTCGAGGGCGGCAAGGTCGCCGACTTCCGCTTCAAGCTGATGCCGGTGTTTGCGGATGCGATCGCGCCGGATCCGGAGATGGCCAAGCTGGTCGAGAAGCTGCGCGCGCCTTACGCCAAGGATCTCGCACGCGTCGTCGGCAAGACCGACTCGCTGCTGTATCGCCGCGGCAATTTCAACGGCACCTTCGACGATCTGATCTGCGACGCGATGCTGAAGCAGCGCGACACCGAGATCGCGCTGTCGCCCGGATTCCGCTGGGGCGGCACACTGCTGCCGGAGGACGCCATCACCTGGGAGGCGATCACCAACGCCACCGCGATCACCTATCCTAACTGCTACCGCACCGAGATGACCGGCGAGCAGCTCAAGAACGTGCTCGAGGATATCGCGGACAACATCTTCCATCCCGATCCCTACTATCAGGGCGGCGGCGACATGGTGCGCACCGGCGGCATGGGCTACGCGATCGACGTTTCCAAGGAGATCGGTTCGCGGATCTCCGACATGACGCATCTGGCGACCGGTAAGCCGATCGAGGCGTCGAAGAAGTACACGGTGTCCGGCTGGGCCAGCGTCAACCAGGGCACCGAAGGTCCGCCGATCTGGGAGGTGCTGGAGAAGCACGTCGCCGGCGCCGGCCCGGTGAAGATCGAGCCCAACAGCGCGGTGAAGGTCTCCGGCGCGTGAGGCGCGCCGGAGCCGCGCATCGGCGCGCCCCACACATTCACGTATCGCAATGAGAAAGAGGCTAGCGGCATGAGTCAGAAGCCCACATCCGACGTCCTCAACCGCCGCCGATTTCTCGGCGCGGCCGGGCTGAGCGCGGCCGGTTTCGCCGGCGCCGGAGCAATGCTGCCGTCGCTCGCGGCCAAGGCCGGCGAGGCGGCCAAGCCCGATCCGGCGATCACCGAGATCCAGGATTGGAATCGGTATCTCGGCGACGGCGTCGACAAGCGGCCCTACGGCGTGCCGTCGAAGTTCGAGAAGGACGTGATCCGCCGCGATGTGTCGTGGCTCACCGCGTCGCCGGAATCCTCGGTGAACTTCACGCCGCTGCACGCGCTCGACGGCATCATCACCCCGTCCGGCGTGTGCTTCGAGCGCCACCATGGCGGTGTCGCGGAGATCGATCCGGCGATGCACCGGCTGATGATCCACGGCCTGGTCGACAAGCCCTTGGTGTTCACCATGGACGACCTCAAGCGGATGCCGCGGGTCAACAAGATCTACTTCCTGGAATGCGCGGCGAATTCCGGCATGGAGTGGCGCGGCGCGCAGCTCAACGGCTGTCAGTTCACCCACGGCATGATCCACAACGTGATGTACACCGGCGTCACGTTGAAGACGCTGCTCGAGCAGGCCGGCGTGAAGCCGAGCGCCAAATGGCTGCTGCTCGAAGGCGCCGACAGCGCCGGGATGGACCGGTCGCTGCCGCTCGAAAAGGCGCTCGACGACGTGATGATCGCCTATGCGATGAACGGCGAAGCGCTGCGCCCGGAGAACGGCTACCCGCTGCGCGCGGTGATCCCCGGCTGGCAGGGCAATCTGTGGGTGAAGTGGCTGCGCCGCATCGAGGTCGGCGACATGCCGTGGCAGACCCGCGAAGAAACCTCGAAGTACACCGACCTGATGCCGGACGGTCGTGCGCGCAAGCATACCTTCGTGATGGACGCCAAGAGCGTGATCACCTCGCCGTCGCCGCAGGCGCCGCTGAAGTTCAAGGGGCGCAACGTACTCACCGGTATCGCCTGGTCCGGCCGTGGCACCGTGAAGCGCGTCGACGTGTCGATGGACGGCGGCCGCAACTGGTACGAAGCGCGGATCGACGGCCCGGTGCTGAACAAATCGATCGTGCGGTTCTACGTCGATTTCGACTGGAACGGCGAAGAGCTGATGCTGCAATCGCGCGCGATCGACGAGACCGGCTACGTGCAGCCGACCAAGGCCGCGCTGCGCAAGATTCGCGGCGTCAACTCGGTCTACCACAACAACGGCATCCAGACCTGGCTCGTGCATCCCGACGGAGTGACTGAAAATGTCGAAATCGCTTAAGGCTCTCGCCGGGCTCGCTGCGGTCGCGGTGCTGGCGTTGCCGCTGGCGCAGGCGACTGCCGAGCACAAGGCCGGTCACAAGGTCTCCAAGGCGAGCGCGAACGTCGCCGTCAAGGAAGCCCAAGCCGCTGTGCCGGCGTGGCCGCAAGCGCCGGCCCAGCTCGGTCTCGGCCGTCCGGCGCTGTCGGAAGAAATCGCCGCCTGGGATATCGACGTGCGTCCCGACGGACAGGGGCTGCCGCCCGGCCACGGCACCGCCAAGGAAGGCGATGCGCTGTTTCAGGAAAAATGCTCGACCTGCCACGGCGAGTTCGGCGAAGGTGTCGGCCGCTATCCGGTGCTGTCCGGCGGCCAGGGCACGCTGAAGGCCGACCGGCCCGACAAGACGATTGGCTCGTACTGGCCGGACGCCACCACGGTGTACGACTACGTCCGCCACGCGATGCCGTTCGGCAACGCGCGCTCGCTGAGCAACGACGAGATCTATGCCTTGACGGCGTATCTGCTCAACATGAACGACGTCATCAAGGATCAGGATTTCGAGCTGAACCAGGACAATCTCGCCAAGGTGAAGATGCCCAACGCCGACGGCTTTTACGAAGACGATCGCGAGACCGCCGAGAAAGCGTTCTGGAACAGGAATCCGTGCATGAAGGACTGTGGTCCGGCGCCGAAGGTGACGGGGCGCGCGATCGCCGTGGATGTCACGCCGGACGAAAAGGCCGGCCCGAAAGTGGATTGATGCGACGGGGCGCGCCGCGACTCCGTTGCGGCGCGCCAAGTAATTGCACGAGCGAAGTGATTCTTAATTAGTTAGGTTGCGCCAGATCAATGTCGATCGGCGCCTGCGGAGGACAATCTGTCGTTCCGCTGCCGCAATTGGAAGATCGAAGACGAGTCGACGCCGCGTTGCAGTTCGATGCGTGCAGCATAGACGAGGAACGCCTGCTTTGGATCTCGACCTTCTCATCGAGCGCTTCGGCGAAACCACGCTGCTGACCGCGGGCGGTCTGCTGGTGGGGCTGGTGTTCGGCGCTGCTGCCGAACGCAGCAAATTCTGCCTGCGCTCGGCGGTGATCGAGTTCTCCGAAAGCTCGTTCGGTCCCCGGCTGGCGGTGTGGTTGCTGACGTTCTCCGCCGCAGTCGCCGCGACGCAGGTCGCGATCACCTCCGGCGTGCTCGACGTCTCCGAAGCACGCCAGCTCGCCGCCACCGGCAGCCTGTCGGGCGCGGTCATCGGCGGGCTGATGTTCGGCGCCGGCATGATCTTGTCGCGCGGCTGCGCCAGCCGCCTGTTGGTGTTGTCCGGCACCGGGAACTTGCGCGCGCTGGTCACCGGGCTGATCCTGACCATCGTGGCGCAAGCGTCGCTGCGCGGGGTGCTGTCGCCGGCGCGCGAATTTCTCACCTCGCTGTGGACGCTGCCGGGCGGTGCGTCGCGCAATCTGCTCAGTGTCATGCACGCCGGCCCGGTGATCGGCGCCGGCTTCGGCCTTGCGGTGTTGGCGTGGGCGCTGTGGCTCGGTTGGCGGAACCGGATCGGCATCGTCACCGGGGTCGCTGCGATCGGCGTCGGTCTCGCGGTCACCGCCGGCTGGCTGGTCACCTACATTCTGGCGCAGCATTCGTTCGAGCCGACCCAGATCAAGAGCGTCAGCTTCACCGGGCCGTCGGCCGACACGCTGATGGGGCTGATCAACTCGCCCTCGGTGCCGCTCGGCTTCGATATCGGGCTGGTGCCGGGCGTGTTCGCCGGCTCGCTGCTCGCTGCGCTGATCGGCCGCGATTGGAAGCTGCAGGGATTTCATGACGGTCTCAGCATGGGGCGCTACGCATCGGGTGCGTTCCTGATGGGGTTCGGCGGCATGCTGGCGGGCGGCTGCGCGGTCGGCGCTGGTGTCACCGGCGGCGCGATCTTCGCAGTGACGGCCTGGCTGGCACTGGCGTCGATGTGGCTCGGCGCGCTGGCGACGCATACGCTGCTGGACGCGAAAGCGGACGTTCAGGTGGACGCGGTTCCGGCGATCGAGCCGGCTCTTTCGGCGAAACAGACCGGCAACTAAGCCGGCACGCCCAATACGACTGTCTTTGTCTCGGGAGGATGACGATGGCCGTGCCCGGCCGATATTTCGACCGTCCGCATTGCGCCCTGTTTTCGGCGGCGCAGATCATCGCCGCATGGCGCCCCGTGCGGACCGCGGCGACGATATTGCTCGCTTGCGCGATCGCTGCGCCGGCGCTTGCCGGCGGCGATCGCGAGCTCGGCGAGTATCTGTCGAGCGAATGCGTCACCTGCCATCAGATCAGCGGACGGTTCGACGGCATCCCGTCGATCGTGGGCCGCGAAGAGAACGAGCTGGTCGCCGCGCTCACCGAATATCGCGACAAGGTTCGCGACAATCCGGTGATGCGGGCGATCGCCGCCAAGTTCAATGACGAAGAGATCGCCGCGCTCGCGAGCTACTTCGGCAGCATCGAAAAACAACAAATCGAGCGCACCGCGGACCGGAGTGGAGACGCCCGGTAATCGATCAGAGCAGAATTGGAGGGGACGATATGACAATCAATCGACGCCAGTTTTCGGCTGGCTTGCTTTTCGCGACCGGTGCGGTCGCGATGCCGGGTGTGGGGCGTGCGCAGGCCAAGCCGCGCGTGGTGGTGATCGGCGGCGGTCCCGGCGGCGCTACCGTGGCCAAATACGTCGCGCGGGATTCGCAAGGCGCGGTCGAAGTGACCATGATCGAGCCGCTCGAGACCTTCATCACCTGCTTTCACTCCAACCTGTATCTCGGCGACATGCGTTCGTTCGACTCGATCAGTCACGGCTACAAGCTCGGCGGCTACGGCGTGAAGCACGTCCGCCAGTTCGCCGCGGCGATCGATCGTGACAAGAAAGAGGTCAAGCTCGCCGACGGCTCGTCCGTGCCCTACGACCGGCTGGTGATGGCGCCCGGCATCGACATCAAGTTCGACTCGGTGCCCGGCTATTCGGAAGCCGCCGCCGAGATCATGCCGCACGGCTGGAAGCCGGGTGCACAGACCAAGCTGGTCAAGCAGCAGCTCGACGCGCTGCAGGACGGCGCGACCATCGTGATGGTGGCGCCGCCGAATCCATATCGCTGCCCGCCGGGCCCTTACGAGCGCGTCTCTGTGATGGCCAAGGTGCTGAAGGCCAAGGGCCACACCAAGTCCAAGATCATCGTGCTCGATCCGAAGGAGAAGTTCTCCAAGATGGCGCTGTTCCAGGAGGGCTGGCAGAAGCACTATCCCGGCATGGTCGAGTGGATGGATCCGAAGATGCACGGCGGCATCAAGGGTGTCGATCCCAAGGCGATGACCGTCACCACCGATTTCGAGACCATCAAGGCCGATATGGTCAACGTCATCCCGGCGCAGATGGCGGGCAAGATCGCTCGCGAGGCCGGCCTCGTGAACGAAACCGGCTATTGCCCGATCGACGCCGCCAACATGAAGTCGGCGATCGATCCCAACATCTACGTGCTCGGCGACGCCGCGATCGCCGGCGCGATGCCGAAATCGGCATTCGCCGCCAACAGCCAGGCCAAGGTTGTGGCCAATGCGGTGCGCGGCGAACTGACCGGATCGCGCACCTTCCCGGCGCGTTATGCCAACACCTGCTGGTCGGTGCTGGCGCAGGACGATACGGTGAAGGTCGGTGGTCGCTACGAGCCGAAGGACGGCAAGATCGCGGAGATCGAAGGGTTCGTGTCGAAGACCGGCGAGGATTCCGGGCTCCGGCTGCAGACCTCGGAAGAAAACATGGGATGGTATGCCGGCATCACTGCCAACGTCTTCTCCTGACGTCATTGCGGGCCGGCGCCCCGTGCGCGTCGGCCCGCGCCCGAACGAGCGGAGCGACTGAGTGTCCAAGCCGAATCTGATCAGCCGCCGCGGCGTGATCCGCACCGCCGCGGCGGCGACTGCGCTGTTCGCCTGCCCGGCGATCGCCAAGGCCAAACCGCGCGTGGTGGTGGTCGGCGGCGGCGCCGGTGGCGCCACGGCGGCGAAATATCTGCGTCACGGCAATGATGCGATCGAGGTGACGCTGGTCGAGGCCAATCGCCACTACGTGACGCCATTCACATCGAACCTGTATCTCGGCGGGCTGAAGCCGTTCGAGAGCCTGACCTTTGGCTATGAGGGCGTCGCCGGCCACGGCGTCGGCTTGGTGTTCGATCAGGTATCGGCGATCGATCGCGACAAAAGAGAAGTTCGCACCGCCGGCGGCGCGCGGCTCGGCTACGACCGGCTGGCTCTGTCGCCGGGCATCGATTTTCGCTGGGACGCGGTCCCGGGCTATTCCGAAGCGGCTGCCGACCGGATGCCGCACGGCTATCGCGGCGGCGCGCAGTTCGAACTCTTGAAGCGTCAGCTCGATGCGCTCGGCGACAGCGCGCTGATCGTGATCATCGCGCCGCCCAATCCGTATCGCTGCCCGCCCGCGCCCTACGAGCGCGCCTCGATGATGGCTTACGCCCTCAAGAGCCGCGGCGTGAAGAACGCCCGCATCGTGATCCTCGACGCCAAGGATCACTTCGCGATGCAGACGCTTTTCATCGACGGCTGGGAGCGGCACTACCCCGGCATGATCGAGTGGCAGGACCCGACCATCCACGGCGGCATCAAGGCGGTCGATCCCAAGGCGATGACCGTCACCACCGATTTCGAAACCCACAAGGCCGCGATGGTCAACGTCATCCCGCCACAGATCGCCGGGAGGCTCGCCCGCGACGCCGGCCTTGCCGATTCGAGCGGGTTCTGCCCGGTCGATGCCGGCACCATGGCGTCGCTGATCGATCCGTCGATCCATGTGATCGGCGATTCGGCCGGCGGCGAGTTTCCGAAGTCCGGCTTCTCCGCCAACAACGAGGGCAAGATCGCCGCGATGATCATCCGCGCCGATCTGATCGGCGACCGCCGGATGCCGGTGCGCTTCACCAACCATTGCTGGAGCGACATCGCGCCCGACGACGCGATCAAGAACGGCGCACGCTACGCCCCGCAGGACGGCAAGATCGTGATGTCCGATCCCTATACCTCGCAGCTCGACGAAAGCCCGCAGCTTCGCGCCAAGCAGGCGCGCGAGGCGGCCGGCTGGTATATCGGCATGACCACCGATATATTCGGTTGATCGAATGTCCGACGACGAGTTGCAATGACAGGTTACGAGGGCGCCCGCCCGAACAAATGGCCGTGGCCGCCGATGCTGCTGGCGATCGCGGCGCTGGCCGCGATCGGACTCGGCATGGTGCTGCCGGTGCCGCTGCCCCGCAACGACGCGGTGGTGTGGATCGGCTATCTGATCGCGGTGCTCGGTTTCGCACTCGACGGCTGGGCGATCCTGACGATGCGGGCCGCTCGCACCAACATCCTGCCGCACCGCGCCGCCGATCGGCTGGTGACCGGGGGACCGTTCCGGTACAGCCGCAACCCGATCTATCTCGCCAACACGCTGCTGTTGATCGGAATCGGCCTGGCCGCCGGCAACGGCTGGTTCATTCCGTTTGCGTTGCTGACGGCGGTGCTCGTCGACCGACTGGCGATCCGCCGCGAGGAGCGGCATTTGGCGATTCGTTTCGGCAACGCCTGGATCGACTATGCGGCATCGACGCCGCGCTGGCTGATCCGCTGAGCCCTTCACCACAGGAGATTGCGATGACAACGTTGAAGCAGATGATGGAAGCCGCCAACGCCGCGGTGCCGCGGGTGAGCGTCGACGACGCGCGCCAGCTGATCGAGCAGGGCGCGCTGGTGGTCGACGTCCGCGACGCGCCGGAGGTCGGCAACACCGGCAAGGTCGCCGGTGCCGTCAACATCTCGCGCGGCATGCTGGAATTCCGCGCCGATCCGGATTCACCGTTCCACGACAAGCACCTCGCCAAGGATCGCCCTGTGATCGTGTACTGCGCCTCCGGCGGCCGCTCGGCGCTGGCCGGCAAGGTGCTGAAGGATCTCGGCTACGAAAAAGTGTTCAACCTCGGCGCCTTCAAAGACTGGGCCGAGGCCGGCGGCGCTGTCGAACAGCCGATCGAACGCGGCATGTAGTATCAGCGGCGGAGCAATCCAGCGCGGTGCGAGACGCTGGATTGCTTTGCTTCGCTCGCAATGACGCTGAGCTGGCAGCGCCCGCCCCTCAGCGTTATTTCGTTTTTGCCGTCTTCGCGGTCTTGGCTTTTGATGTCGTCGCCGCGGACTTTGTGGTCTGCGCCTTTGCTGTCTTTTTCGTCGACGTCTTTGACTTCGGAGCTTTGGTCTTTGCGGCCTTGGCTTTTGAAGTCTTTGCTTTGGAAGCCTTCGCCTTTGAAGTCGTTGGTTTCGAAGTTTTGGCCTTTGAAGCCTTGGCCTTGCTGGCCGGCGACTTGGTCGCGGCCTTCTTTGCCCCCGACGCAACACCAGCCTTCGCGGCCTTGCGGCTGCTCGGCGCCGGCTTCGCCAGCGGCTTGGTGAATTCGGTGAGGCCGGCGCGCGCGGCGGCTTTCGTCACCGTGGCCTTGACCGGGCCGGCCACCAGCCGGCGCACCGCCCGCTTGGCTGCGACCTTGGTGATCTCGACCGCGCCGTCGACCATCAGGTCGATCAGATTGTCGACCAGCGGCATCTGCTTCTTGGCCCGCTTTGGTGCTGCCTTGGCTTTGGTATCAGGCTCTCGCTTGGTCTCGTCGTTCACCGCAATCCTCCTAACTCGACTTGTCGTTGCTATCCGGCAATGATGATTCTGCCCGGAACGATACGGCGTGGCCGCCCTTGTCCTGCTCAGCAGAGG
Organism: Rhodopseudomonas parapalustris; assembly: GCF_053772255.1. NCBI lineage: Bacteria > Pseudomonadati > Pseudomonadota > Alphaproteobacteria > Hyphomicrobiales > Nitrobacteraceae > Rhodopseudomonas > Rhodopseudomonas parapalustris. The sequence goes on from NZ_JAMKBZ010000029.1 coordinate 19,785, forward strand.
GTCCCGCAGATGACGGTTGATAGCCTCACTTGGTTCCAAATCGCCGCGCGCTTGCTGATACTCGTCGTCTTGGTGTTGGTGGTCGCGACATTTGCCGCGCAAGTGCTGCGCCGGATCGGTGGCCTGTTCGGCCGCCGTCCGCGAATCGTTACGGTGCGACCGCCGCGTCGGCCGCTGCGGTGAGCGGACGAGTTCTCACTTGGTCAGAAACTTCACTTGGTCAGAAATTTCCAAGCCACCACGATCGCGCACAGCGCTATGAAGATCAGCCAGGCCGGCAACTGGCGGCGGGGAGCGCTCGTCGGAGCCGGGCGGGCGCCGCGATCGGCGGTCCGGGTCACCTTCGGCTTTTGCGGCTTCTTGAACCGGACCACGTTGTCGACCGCCGCGTCGCCGTGGTCGGCCGGCGGCGGGGTGCGCGGCTCGGGCTCCGGGGCCTCGCCGGTGCCGCCCATGTCGCTGTAGTAAGCCTGATAGGTCTCGCGTACCGCAATCGCTTTGGATTCGATCTCGGTCATCCGGTCGAGCCGTTCGCGATAGCCGTTCAGCACCTTCTGGGCATTCTCCGGCAGGGTATCGAAGCTGCCGAGTTTGGCCATCATCAGCCAGGTCGCGAAATCGGCTTCGGCCCTGGTGCGGGCTCGGCGGGCGATGATGGTGCTGGACTTCGAGGCCATGGCGATCCGGGTTGAACGTCCGACAGCAGTCGCCGGATTTGATGGCGATCGTGGGACAGTTCTTGATAGCCGAAACGGTTGTCCACGTCAGGTGGTTCGTCGCCGCGGCGAATTCCGCCGCCGCGGGCTGGCGAACCGGCGGTATGATCGCTACATTGGCGAGGCGAAGCTGCGGGATGCGTCAGGAGCCATATATCCCCGGGGCCTTATCGATCCTTTCGGGAACTGTCCCTGGCCGGGTCCGTGGACCCGGTCATATGGTGCCCACCTACTTTCGTAGGGAACTCCGGGATCGAGTGCTTCAACGGTCTCCGCGGCCTCGCACTTTCACCTTTCCGTCCGGCTGGTCGCTGGACTGACGGTCGTCCGAGCTTCATCCGCGCCTCCCGGCCGCCTATAACCCGCCGATGTCCGAGCTTCCCGCCGCCTCCAGCGATGCCAAGACCGCGCTGCGCGCGGCGGCTTTGGCGCGCCGTTCCGCTCTCAGCGAGGACGACCGCCGCGCCGCCGCAGCGGCGGTTGCCGCGCGCGGGCTGCCGGTGCCGCTGCCGGACGGCGCGGTGGTCGCCGGCTATGCGCCGATTCGCGGCGAGCTCGATCCGTTTCCGTTGATGGGGGCGCTCGCCGCCCGCGGGGCGCGGCTGGCGCTGCCGGTGGTGACGCGGCAGGGTACGCCGCTCACGTTCCGCGCCTGGCGCGACGGCGATGCTTTGCAGCGTAGCGCGCTCGGCATTCGCGAACCGTCGCCGGACGCACCGGACGTGACGCCCGACATCGTTCTGGTGCCGCTCGCCGCGTTCGATCGGAGCGGCCATCGCATCGGATATGGCGCCGGACACTACGATTGCACGCTGGACTATCTGCGGGCGCGGGGGGCGGTTGTGGCGATCGGCCTTGCTTTCGCGATGCAGCAAATCCCCGCCGTGCCGGCCGACGCCCACGACGTGGTGCTCGATTATGTGTTAACGGAGCAAGGTCCGCTCACCTTCCGGAGTCGATAGTTTTGCGCATTTTGTTCATCGGCGACGTGGTCGGAAAGTCCGGCCGCACCGCAATCGCCGACCATCTGCCGGGTCTGATCCGCGACTGGCAGCTCGATTGCACCATCGTCAATGGTGAGAATGCCGCCGGCGGTTTCGGCATCACCGAGGCGATCTACAACGACTTCATCGACGCCGGCGCCGACGCGGTGACGCTCGGCAACCACGCCTGGAATCAGAAGGAGGCGCTGGTGTTCATCGAGCGCGCGCCGCGTCTGGTCCGCCCGATCAATTTTCCGCGGCACACCCCAGGTCGCGGTACCGCGCTGATCGAGACCCGCAAGGGCGCGCGTGTGCTGGTGATCAATGCGATGGGCCGGGTGTTCATGGAGCCGTTGAACGATCCGTTCGCGGCGATCGGGCGCGAGCTCGAAGCCTGTCCGCTGCGCGACGCCGCCGATGCCATCGTGCTCGATTTCCATGGCGAGGCGTCGAGCGAGAAGCAGGGCATGGGCCATTTCTGCGACGGCCGCGTCAGCCTCGTGGTCGGCACCCATACGCACGTCCCGACTGCCGATCATCAGATCCTGCCGAACGGCACCGGCTACATGACCGACGCTGGCATGACCGGCGACTACGATTCGGTGATCGGCATGCACAAGGACGAGCCGGTGCATCGCTTTCTCACCGGCATCCCGCAGGGCCGGTTCGAACCGGCCAACGGCGACGCCACCCTGAGCGGGGTCGCGGTGGAAACCGACGATTCGACCGGCCTCGCGGTGAAGATCGCCCCCGTCCGCGTCGGCGGCCGGCTGGAGCCCGCCAAGCCGGCGTTCTGGACCGCGAACTAACAACCTTTCCACCGTCATTCCGGGGCGCTCACAAAGTGAGCGAACCCGGAATCTCGATCTGATAAAGATCTTCTCCGGGGTCATTCCGGACTTGCGCGCGCCGCGCGCAAGTCCGGAAACCATACTCCTTGGACTCGCGGCAGAACTCTGCGCATCTCGGGTCGCGCCTCACCGTCCACGCAGTGAGTATGGATTCCGGGCTCGCCGCTGCGCCTCGGAATGACGACAGAAAGCTCAATACCTTTCCGGCACGTACATCTCCGCCGGGATCGGCGTGCGGTGATAGTCGGGGTGGTGGATCCGCGGCGGCAGCACCACCGGGCTGTAGGGCACTTCCTCGTAGGGAATTTGATCGAGCAGGTGCGCGATGCAGTTGAGCCGCGCCTTCTTCTTGTCGACAGCCTGGACGACGTGCCAAGGCGCTTCGGCGATGCTGGTGCGCTCCAGCATCTCTTCCTTGGCCTTGGTGTAGTGCTCCCAGCGCGCCCGCGACTGCACGTCCATCGGGCTCAGCTTCCACTGCTTGAGGGGATCGTTGATGCGCATCTTGAAGCGCAGCTGCTGCTCGTCGTCCGTGATCGAGAACCAGTATTTGATCAGCACGATGCCCGAACGCACCAGCATCCGTTCGAACTCCGGCACCGAGCGAAAGAACTCTTCGACCTCGGCCTCGGTGCAGAACCCCATCACCCGCTCGACGCCGGCGCGGTTGTACCAGCTCCGATCGAACAGCACGATCTCGCCCGCGGCCGGCAGATGCGACACGTAGCGCTGGAAGTACCATTGGCTGCGCTCGCGCACGCTCGGCGCCGGCAGCGCCGCGACCCGGCAGATCCGCGGATTGAGCCGCTGGGTGATGCGCTTGATGACGCCGCCCTTGCCGGCGGAGTCGCGGCCCTCGAAGATCACCACGACCTTGAGGCCCTGATGCTGCACCCAGCTCTGCAGCTTCACCAGCTCGCCCTGCAGCCGGAACAGTTCCTTGAAATACACCCGGCGATCGACGGTGTCGGCCGGCGAGTGGCCGGCGAATTCGTTGGTCAGGGCATCGAGCCGATCGTCGTCGATCTCGAGTTCGAGCTCTTCGTCGAAGCCGTCGAGCATCTCGGCCTCGATCCGCTGCCGCATCGATAGCTGCTGGGCCAATTCGGCGGACGTCTCGGCCGGCTTCGCGGCTTTCTTGACGGCTTTTTTGACTGATTTCTTGGGAGACGTCTTGGCAGTCTTCGGCGCAGGCTTGCGGGGCATCGGGTTCTCCGGACAGGGTGCGCCGGAAAATGCCGCTGCGTGTTTGTCACGCGTATGACGGTGACCAAGGTGCGATGATTTGGCACGTGTGCGTGGTCACCGCGCTTACCGCGAATCGCGGCGCGCTCCCTCTCCCGCTTGCGGGAGAGGGCTGGGGTGAGGGCGACCCAGGCAGTGAGGCTGCGATTCGCTGAGAGGAGGGCCCTCACCCGCCGCGCTTCGCGCGCCGACCTCTCCCGCAAGCGGGAGAGGTTACGCTGGGCGCGCGGCGAGGGTGATCAGCCCGCCCGGACGTTGCCGAATTTCAGCACGGCGTCGACCATCCGGTCGACATCCGCGCGTGTGGTCCGGTGATTGACGATCGCGGCGCGGATCGCGAGCTTGCCGTCGATCGTCGTGGAAGACGGCGCGGCGATCCCTGACTCGTGGATGTCCGCGACGATCTCGGCGTTCAGCGCGTCGGTATCGTTCCCGTCCGGTGCGCGATAGCGGAAGCAGACGATGTTCAGCGTCACCGGCGCCAGTATTTCGAGCTGCGGCTCGCGCTGCACGCGGGTTTCGAGATGGCGGGCGATCGCGCAGGTCTCGGCGATCATCGCGCCCATGCGGTCGGCGCCGAAGGTCTTCAGCGTGAACCAGGTTTTCAGCGCGCGAAAACCCCGCGATAGGTCGGGGCCGTAGTCGCACGGCCACGGCGAGCCGCCGGCGAGGCCGCGGGTCTCGCGGCGCAAGTAAGCGGCCGGCGCCGCAAACGTGTCGCGGTGCTGCTCGCCGTCGCGCACGATCAGGAAGCCGGCGTCGTAATTGACCTGGCCCCATTTGTGGAAATCCAGCGCGATCGAATCCGCCTCCGACAGGCCCTTGAGCTTCGGCGCGATCTCGTTCGACAACATGCCGAGCGAGCCGTAGGCGCCGTCGACGTGAAACCACAGCCCTTCGTCGCGGCACAGTTCTGCCAGGGCGGCGAGATCGTCGATCGCGCCGACGTCGACGGTGCCGGCCGAGCCGGTCACCAGGAACGGCTGACAGCCGGCGGCGCGGTCCTCCGCGATCCGCCGCTTCAGCGCGGCCAGATCGATGCGGTGATCGTGATCGAACGGAATCCGCCGCAGCGCGCCGCGGCCGAGCCCGGCGAGATCGGCGGCCTGCACCACGCAGCCGTGCGCGGCTGCGGAGGCGTAGGCGGTGAGCCGTTCGCCCTGCAGGCCGCCTTCGCGGACCTGCGGACCGACCGCAGCGGTGCGCGCCACCAACAGCGCCATGAAGTTGGCCATCGACGAGCCGGTGACGAATACGCCGCTGGCGGTTTGCGGAAAGCCGAACAGTTCGCGCAGCCAGCGTGCGATCTGGCGCTCGACCTCGATGCCGATGTGATCGCGTCCGCCGCAATTGGCGTTGAGGCCGGCCGCCAGCATCTCGGCCAGCATGCCGACCGCGGTGCCGCCGCCATGCACCCAGCCCATGAAACCGGGATGGACGTTGCCGGTGGCGTAGGGCGCGATGTCCTCGGTAAAGCGGCGATAGACCTCCGGCAGCGGCGTGCCCCCGCGCGGCAGTGGCTCGGCGAAGCCGGCGCGCACCGCCGGCGGAATCGGCTGCCACACCGGCCGGTCGCGGACGCCGGCGATGTAGTCGAGCATGTCGTCGAGCATGTGGTGCGCGTCGGCGCGCAGCGCGTCCCAATCGTCGGGATCGAGGCTGGTTGCGCCGGCATTCGCGCCGGCGCGGATCGCGTCGCTCACGCGACGCTCGTCAGGCGGGATTCGACCCGGCGCTCCAGCATCGACGCGAACGCGTCGAAGATCTTGTGCATCTGCGGCGGCTTGTAGGGGTAGAGCTCCGGGCTGTCCATGTCGTGCACCACCGAGGTGTTGTCGATCTCGAAAACCAAGAGATCGCCGCTCGGCATCTGGGCGCAGTCGATGGTGAAGTAATCGAGCCCGATCCGCTCGATCATGCCTTCGAGCGCGGTCTTGTGGCGCAGCGCGAAGCCGAAATCGAAGGTGTGGAAGAATGCCGCTTCCTCCAGCCGCTTGACCTCGTCCTCGGCCATGCCGGCATTGAGGTACCAGATGTCCCAGCGGTCCGCGATCGCCATGTGGCAGGCATAGGGTTTGCCGTCGACCACCACCACGCGATACTTGCGGAACTGGCCGTCCTCGCTGGCGTAATCGACGTAACGGGCGATGAAGTAATCGCTCTCCTGGCGGTCGCGCAGATAATCCAGCAGCGCGACGCTGTCGGCGATCCGGGCGAGGCCGAAGCCGGCGTGCGAGCCGCGCGGCCGCGCGATGATCGGGAAGTCGAGGCCGCTGGCGACCTCGGGCAGCGCCGCCGAGCCGTTGGCGGCGGCCATCAGCGCGTCGCGCCCGACCGGGACGGTGGCGGGAATCGCCAGCCCCTCGACGTCGCCGATCAGCCGGTACAGCTTGTCGCGATCGAGATGCCGGATCAGATGCGGCGGGTTGAGCAGCGGCGCCGGCCAGTCGGCCGCGCGCGCCTCGATCGCGGCCAGCGCCGCGCGACATTCGTCGGAGTCGGAGGCGATCACGATCGCGACGTCGTGCTCCGGCAGCGGATCGGGCAGCGGGATGCCGTCGAGCACGTACAGCGTCAGCAGCTCAATTCCGGAGTCCTGCAGCAGGAATTCGATCGGGGTGTTGCCGCCCATGTCGATGTCGGCGGCGAGCGCCAGCACGCGGAGTCGCGGATGCTCACTGGCGCAAGGCGAACGGAACAGTTGCTGCTGCTTCAGCGTCTCGGTCTGCACCGACAGCCCGGCCTGCTTGTGGCCGAACAACTGCGTGATCAGCGCGAGGTCGAGCTGTTCGCCGGCGGTCGCGGTGCGGGTGTCGACCTTGGTCATCAGCGCCTGCCACAGCGGGTACAGGTTCTCGCCGTCGAAAGCGCGCTTGGTCAGGCGGGCGAAGCCGATCCGCTCGGCGGCGACCGGCTGGGAGGTCTCAGTGGACATGGCGCTCCTTGGCGGCATTGTTGTCGGGGAACAGGGAGGGCTGTCGCAGCAGCGTTTCGAGCGTGGTCAGCGCGCTCGCCGCATCGGTGAGAATGCGGTCCAGCGCGGCAGGATCGGCATGAGCGTCGACGATATGCCCAGCGCTGATACACAGCCGCAGGGCGGCCGCCGCGTCGTCGCCGCGCCCGCCCCAGCCGACCGGCTGGCCGAGTAGGCACGGGGCATGGCCCTCGGTGCCGTGCGCGAGTGCGCGGTGCAGGGTGCGGCACGCGGCCAGCGACAGCGCGTCGCCGCCGTGGTGCAGCGTGAAGGCGAAGATCGTGGGCCACGCGAATTCGTCGGCGTTGGCGGCGCGCGATTGCGGCGGCAACAGCCGCGCCGACGGCGAGGCAGCGATCAGGCCGGCGAAGCCGTCACCGAGCCTGCGAATGATATCGCGGCGGAGCGGAACGGGTACGGCCGCATAGGCGCGGATCTCTTCGAGCGCGGCCTCCCAGCGCAGCCACTCGCCAAAATTCGGCTGAGTCGGGAATTGCGCGCGCAAGGCGTGCCAGCGCAGCGGCCAGTCGCTGCGGCAGAGATAGGCGGCCAGACCCGGTGCCAGTCGCGGCAATGCGCCGATTGGGCCCACGAGCTGCGGCGGCACCAGCACGGCGCCGCTGAAGGCGGGGCCGCCGAAGAACTTCGAGCCGGTCAGCAGCACCATGAAGCCGCGGTCGAGATAGCTGGCGAGCCGCCGGCTGCCGAGCCGTGCCTGGCAGGCATCGATCACGATCTGCACCCGGCCCGGCCAACGCGCGGCGATCTCGTCGAGGCAGCGGTCGCCCGGCGCCGCATAGCCCAGCTTGGAGCAGTCCATCGCTTCCAGCATCACCCGGGCGCCCTGCGCCACCGCGGACTCGACCACCTCGAGCGTTTCTGCGTCGAGCGCCGAGGGCGAGCGCCATCGGTCGCCTGCATCGCGCAGCCGCAGCTTGACGCTGTGCACTGGGCCGAGCCCGGCGATCGGTGCGCCGCGCGTGGCGGCGACGCCGCAGGCGCTGCGCGCTGCGAAATGCTGGCCGTGCGCGGTGAAGGCTGTGCCAGTGCCGGTCTGATCCGCGCCGACCACGACCGTGACGAGGTCGTCGCCGAGCAGCGCACGGGTCAGTCCCAACGCCACCAATTGCGCGTCGGTGCCCGACGATGTGAACACGATCTCCGTGCCGGACTGCGGTACGCCAAGCAGCGCCTTGAGTTCGTCGCGCATCGCCTCGATCCGGGCGTCGAAGCACTCGACCAGCCCGTGCAGCATCGCCGACGACATCAGCGCATCGCGTGCGCGTTTGACCGCCTCGTAGCCGCGCGGCGAAATCGTGCTGGCGGTGCAGGAGGCGAAGCTGGGGATTTCGGGGGCGGGACTGGGGCTGCAACCATAGGCGTTGCAGCCGGTCGCGGGGTCGATGTCGATCCGGGTGTCGCCGCCGCAGGCCAGCAGCAGATCGAGCGGGGCGAACAATTCGCGCAGCGGCGATTGCGGCTTGTCGGCTGGGGCGCTCGGCGGCAGGCGCTCGGCCGCCGGGCGGATGAGACTTCCGGGATGGGCCATCGCTCGTTCACCTCGCCCGGTGCAGAACCGTCGCGCCGTCAGGACGCAGCGGTGGAACCTGCTCCGAGGAGTAAACCGGCTTGGTTAACGCCGGCTTTACCAAAACCTCGTGCGGTTACGGAGGATGGGCGGCGCGATGTCGCGTATCGCCGCCGACATGCAAAGGCCGGCGCCCTCGCAGGCGCCGGCCCCAGCCATGGACGTCGAGACGGTTACGCCGCGCGCACCGACTCCAGGAAGTTCGACACTTCTGTCTTCAGCCGGGTGGAGTCGCCGGACAGCGATTTCGCCGCCGCCAGCACCTGGGCCGAAGCCGCGCCGGTCTCGGTGGCACCGCGCTGCACGTCGGAGATGTTGGCCGACACCTGCTGGGTGCCGAGCGAGGCCTGCTGGACGTTACGTGAAATCTCTTGCGTCGCCGCGCCTTGTTCTTCCACCGCGGCGGCGATGGTCGAGGAGATCTCCGACATCTGGCCGATGGTCTGGCCGATCTCCTTGATGGCCGCCACCGACTGATCGGTCGCCGCCTGGATGCCGTTGATCTGCTGGGTGATCTCGCCGGTGGCCTTGGCGGTTTGTTCGGCGAGCTGCTTCACTTCGGCGGCGACCACCGCGAAACCGCGGCCGGCCTCGCCGGCGCGCGCCGCCTCGATGGTGGCGTTCAGCGCCAGCAGGTTAGTCTGGCCGGCGATGTTGCTGATCAGCTCGACCACGTCGCCGATCCGCGCCGCCGCCTTGGCGAGTTCTTCGACCCGGCCGTTGGTCTGCCGCGCCTGGTCCACCGCCTCGTGGGCGATCCGAGCGGATTCCTGCACCTGGCGGCTGATCTCGTTGACCGACGAGCTCATCTCCTCGGTCGCCGAGGCCACCGACTGCACGTTGGTGGAGGCTTCCTCGGAGGCGGCAGCGACCGCGGTCGCCAGATCCTGCGATTGGTCGGCGGTGCGGGTCAGCGTGGTGGCCGAGGCTTCGAGTTCGTTGGAGGCCGCCGAGACGGTCTCGATGATTTCGCCGATCGCGCGTTCGAAAGCGTCGGCGAGGCGACCGGCATGAGCCTTGCGGTCTGCGGCGCTGCGCGCCTCCATCTCCTTCTGCTCGGCCTCGAGCCGCTGGCGTTCGAGGGCGTGAACCTTGAACACTTCGACCGCGCCCGCCATCTCGCCGATCTCGTCACGGCGACCGATGCCGGGCACCTCGACCTCGAGCCGGCCGCTGGCGAGGTCTTTCATCGCTGCGGTCATGGCGTGGATCGGCTTGGTGATACGCCGCGCGATCACCACCGAGGCCAGGATCGTCAGCAGCAGCACCAGTGCGGCTGCGATCAGCGAGCGCTGCATGGCGCCCCAGGTCTGGGCTTCGAGGTCGTCGATATAGACGCCGGTGCCGATGATCCAGCTCCACGGCTCGAACCCGGCCACATAGGTCAGCTTCGGCTGCGGCTCGTTGGTGCCCGGCTTCGGCCAGACGTAGTCGACGAAGCCGCTGCCGTTGCGCCGCACGGTGTCGACCATCGCCACGAACAGCAGCTTGCCGTTCGGATCCTTGGCGCCCGACTGATCCTGTCCGATCAACTGCTTGGCGATCGGATGCATCAGCATCCGGCTGTTCATGTCGGTGATGAAGAAGTATTCGCTGCCGCCGTAACGCAGCCTTGAGATCCGCGCCTGGGCGCGCTTCTGCGCCTCGTCGGTGCTGATCTCGCCGCGCTGTGCGGCGTCGTATTCGTCCTTGACGAAGCTGATCGCCAGTTCGGCGAGGTGTTTGAGCTCGATCTGTTTCTGCTGCTGTAGGCCGGTCGCCAACTCGCGGGAGTCGAGCAGGGTGATGCCGAGAAGGCCGAGGAAGCCGAGGCCGATGAGGAGATAGATTCGGCGGCCGATGGTCATACGCAGTCGCGACAGCATCAATTGCGCTCCAAAAAGGCGTCCGAACGGCCTCACAGCCGGTCGGTGCGCAGCACTATTTTCCGATGGATGTTCACAGGCCGGATCGCGCCCCGTGTCTTGCTTTGCGTCTCGCTCGGGATCGCATCGACTGGGTGACGCTGATCGCTCCACGCCAGTGGAGCGCGAACACGCAACGCCCGACGAACGCGGATGAGGAGACCCCTCGTGTCACCCGAGGGTATCAGCAGGTCTGACATTTGCGACGATGAGGTAGCAGTGCCAGCAGTTCCCAAAACCATGCGATCCAAACACTATCGTTTTAGTAAACGGTGGCGGTCGTACCTCGGACGGGTACTCGGCTATCGATTGATAATTGTGCGAAATCCAACACAGGAGTACCGAGGGGGTTGCCCTGAGCCTCGGTATTCTACGAAGTGATACCATTGGTCGCACGATCGGTATCCTGCCGCGAAGGAAATCCCCGTTGGCGTCGTATTCCCGACATCGGTCCGCTGCAGCGGGCTTTGCTGCAGCGGGCTTGGTTTCGACCAGGAAAGGATGTCGTGATGCGCAAATGGATGATGACGGCGTCGTTGGCCGCCTGGGCACTGGCCGCCTCGGCAGGCTCTGCTGCCGTGGGGGCGCCGCTGGCGCCTGCCGCGCGCCCCGTGGTGGTCGCGGCCGATGCGACGCTGCCGATCGAGACCGTGGCCTGCGTCCGCGGCGGCTGGCGCGGCGTCGGGGTATATCCCGGCTGCGGCTACTATCGCCGGCCCTACTACTATCGGCCGTACCCGTATTACGTCGCGCGTCCGTATCCGGTCGCCCCCGTCTATGTCCCTCCGCCGGTGATCGTTGCTGGGCCGGCGGTGGTGCCGGCGCCGCGGCGGTGCTGGATCGCCGGCGCTTGGCGGCCGTGTTGATCGCGTGCCGGCGGTCGTCGCCAGGCAAACGGCTGGCGTCCCGGCCGAAGCCGGCTGCTTGCGCCCGGTGAGCCTCGAGGACGACAGCGACGAGGCGCTGATGCTGGCCGTTGCGGCGCGCCGGCAGCAGGCGTTCCGCGTGCTGATGGCGCGCCACATGCCGCGCGCCATCCGGCTCGCCCAGCGCATCGTCCGCGATGCCGCAGAGGCGGACGACATCGGCCAGGAAGCGTTTCTGCGGGTCTGGAACAAGGCGTCGTCGTTCGATCCGGACATCGCGCGGTTCTCGACCTGGCTGTATCGGATCGTGCTGAACCTCAGCTTCGACCGTACCCGCAAGCCTCGGCACGCGCCGATCGAGGAGGCCGCCGAGGTGGCCTCCGGCGATCCGGCGCCGGTCGAGGCGCTGATCGCCGCGCAGCAGCAGCGCCTCTTGGAGGCGGCGCTGGCCGAGCTGCCGGAGCGGCAGCGCGGCGCGATCGCGCTGTTTCATATGGAAGGGCTGTCCGGCGAGGACGCGGCGCGTGCGATGAATCTCAGCCCCAAGGCGTTCGAGTCGCTGCTCGGCCGCGCTCGGCTTGCGCTCAAGAAAGAAGTCGAAAAACGTCAGGACGACAGGAGGCGGGCATGACGCTCGATCAGTTCAGGGATTTGGCCGAGATCTGGGGCGGCGACATCGCGCGCTGGCCGGCGGAGACGCGCGGCGCGGCGCGGGTGATCGCCGCCGGCGAACCGGGCGCGGCGGTGCTGCGCGAGGCCGCCGCGTTCGACGCGCTGCTTGCGATGCCGCCGGAGGTGACGTCGGTGCGGGCGGAGCGCGCGGCGCTCGGCGTATTGCAGCGGATCGGTGCCGGCACCTCGCGCGAGCCGTGGTATCGTCGGCTATTGCAGCCAGCCTCGCTGCTGCCGGCCGGCACTCTCGCCTGCTCGGCGCTGGTCGGCCTGTGGCTCGCCGGCACGCTGCCATATCAGCATTCGCATGAGGCGCTCGCCGCGATCGACGCGGTGTTCGATTCCTCCGTCGTCACGGTGTGGAGCCCGCAATGAAGATATCGTTTAGTCGCTTCACCGCCGGGCGCTGGCTGCTGCTGGGATCGCTCTGCCTCAACGTCGCGCTCGGGGCGTATGTGGGCGCGCAGTGGCTGCGGCCGCCGTGGGCGCCGCTGCATGCCGGGGTTCCGATGCGGCTGATCGAACGCGTCGCCTCGCGGTTGCCGCCGGCCGACGCCGAGGTTCTTTGGCGCAACTTCCACGCCAAGGAAGCCACGCTGAAGCCGCTGCAGCGCGACTACGTGGCGGCGCTGCGGGCCACCCTGAACATCGCGGCGCAGCCGGAGCTCGACAAGGCGGCGCTGCGCGCCGCGGTCGAGGCCACCCGCGACAAGCGCAGCAAGGTCGGCGACGCGATGATCGACACCTTCGTCGAGACGCTGGAGCAGATCTCTCCGGAAGGACGCCGCCGCCTTGCCGACGGGCTGTTTCGCTGACGCGCGGCGCGAAGGATCGGAACGGCTCGAGGGTATCAACTACGTCCGTCTCGACGACGTTCACTTCGAACCCAAGGATTGGCCATGGTGCAACGAATGAAGACTTCGCGTTCCTCCGATCGTCCGGCGCCGCTGTTCCGCGCCGCCGACGCCCTGGTGCGGGCTACGCTCGCCGCCGCCTGCGTGATCGCAGGCTTGATGCTGACGCTGCAGATCGCCAGCGCGCAAGACAGAGAGGCGATGCGAGAGGCCTGCAAGGGCGATTATCAGAAACTCTGCAGCGGAGTGTCGCCGGGTGGCGGCCGCATCAAGAAGTGCCTGAACGACAATTTCAGCGCGCTGTCGGATCCATGCAAGCAGGCGCTCGGCGGCGCCGGCAAGTAATCGGCGCCGCGGCCGATTACTTCTTGGCCTTGGTCTTGGCCGGCTGCTTGGCGGCCGGCTCGGCCTTCGGGGTCGGCGCGTTCTCGACCGCGGTGTTGATGTCCTCGGTCAGCTTGGCGATCCGCGCCGCGTTGCTGCCGAGGTCGCTTTCGAAGTAGCGCGACGACGAGCGGATATCGATCCTGGTCTCCTCGCCGTCCGGCCGCAGCCGGATCACCACGTCCTCGGGCAGGCTGAGGATGGTGGTGCGCGAAACCGCCTCGATGTGGCCCTCGCGCTTCGGCGGCTGCGGCGCGCGCTCGTCGACAACCCGCCATTTCCGCCGGTTCACCAGTTGCAGCACGATGTCGTAGGCGCGCTGCACCGGCATCTCGACCTGCAGCGTCTCGATGTTCGGATAGGCGGCACGCTGGCGCTCGGCGGAGTACAGGCCGGCATAAACCGCGGTGTTGACGTCGTCGCCGACCCGCAGCCGCGCCAGGGTGTCGAACTTCGGCGGATCGATCGAGTCGGTGGTGATGTCGTGGATCGCCGGCAGGGTGCGGTACTGCCAGCCGAGATAGGCCGGGTAGGCGAGGATCAGTGCATCCAGCAGCAGCGCCAGCAGGATGCGCGGAATGCCGCGCGAGCCGTTCTGCCAGATTGCCGCAAACCCGACGAGCGCCAGCACGATCGAGACCCCGGCCAGCGACAGTGCGCCGAACAAGGTCGCCATCGCGGGGCGCATTTCCAGAAAGCCGAACCTAACCACCGCGATCGACACCAGCGTCGCCACCGCGGAGAACACCGCGAGATTGCGCGCCCAGGTGGCGGGTCCGGAGACGGGCTCCTTCAGATACGGAGCGGAGAATCTGCGCGCCATCGAGTCACGACTGCCGGGTTCGAACGCGGCAGCCTTCGCGCCGCAGGAGCCTTCGTTGAGACCACGGCCGGCAGCCGAATTCAAGGCCGGAGAGTGCACCGGCCGGCTCGACCTGCTGATTCTCGGGTCCGGCGGCGCGTCGCTGCCGGTCGCTGTGATCACCGCGTTGATTGTGTGGCGAACCGCTCGTGCGGACCGGCCTTGCATCGCGGGCTCGATGGCTATGCCGACTACGCGGCGCAGGCACTCTATCTCGCAGCTTCCGCTCCGCGCTCAGCGCAGAGACTGGCCGCGCGATCTGAACCTGTACAAGCAGCGTCTTCTGTATGAAGAGTACCATTCGTCCGGCCGTCTGCGCCGCGAACCCAGGGGAGGGAGAGTTTGCGCCGCGCAACCGTATCGAAGTCGGAGCTGATGGCCGGCGGTGACGACGAGGTTTTCCGCACCTTCATTCACGACTTCCTCGCGTTCAGCGCGCGGGTCGATCAATGCCGTGCCGGCTTCGGTGATCGTCTCGGGATTTCAGGCATCGCCTATACGACGCTGATCTCCGTGGCGCATCTGCAGGGCGAGGAGGGCGTCGGCGTCAGCCGCGTTGCCGAGCATCTGCATCTGTCGGGCGCCTTCGTCACCATCGAAGTGTCGAAGCTGGTGAAGGCCGGACTGATCCACAAGCGCGCCAACCAGGAAGACCGCCGCCGCGTGCTGCTCACCGTGACGCCGAAGGCGCGCAAATTGCTCGAGCAGCTCGTCGAAATTCAGGCGCCGGTCAACGACGCGCTGTTCGATTGCCTCAGCGCGTCGGAGTTTCGCCAGCTCGCATCGATGATGGCGCGGCTGGTCGCGTGCGGCGACAAAGCGGTCGCGCTGATGAATTTCCTCACCGCGCCGTCGGCGCCGGCCGCATCCGAGATCGCGCGGAAAACCTCGCGTCGACGCTGACCTCGGATCGTCTTTCGTCACATCGTTGAGCCGAGTTGTGGCGGCCTGTCGGGGCCGCCGGCTGCGACATTGTGCCCAAATTCATGCCGCAGTGCCGCATCATTTATCAGCAACTGCATCGCATTCGCGCTTGACTAGCTTTTTAGAATAGCTTTGGATCAAAGCTACTTGGAGCGACGACGAGTTGGCGGTTGATGATTCAGGACGTGCGGCAGTTTCGATCGGCGTTATCGCAATTCGCGACCGGCGTTGCCGTGATCACGGCGCGTGGCGAGGCTGGCGTGCCGATCGGGATGACGATGAGTTCGTTCAATTCGGTCTCGCTCGACCCGCCGTTGGTGTTGTTCAGCGTCGATCGCCGCGCGCTCAGTCTGCCGGCGATGCAGGCCGCCGAGGGCTACGCCGTCAACATTCTGAGCCGCGGCCAGGAAGCGCTGTCGAACCAGTTCGCCAAGGCGTCCACGGACAAATGGAGCAACGTCGCGCATTCGGTCGGCCACGCCGAGGCGCCGCTGCTGGCGGGCGCGATCGCGCATTTCGAGTGCGCGCCTTACGCCCAGTACGACGGTGGTGACCACGTCATCTTCGTCGGCCGGGTGGTGCGTTTCAGTGCGCGCGACGACGAGGAGCCGTTGGTGTTCTTCCGCGGCAAGTATCAGAGCCTGAGCCGGCAGGAGGGCAGCGAGCCGATGTGGCCGCTGCCGATCCACTACTGACCGGCGCGGGCGTCAGCATAGGGAAGCGAGTGACGATGAAGACAGGACAACAACATATCGCCGGCCTTCGCGACGGGCGCGCCGTTTTCATCGACGGTCGCCGGGTCGACGACACCACCCGGCACCCGGCGTTTCGCCGTGCCATCCATTCGGTCGGCAAGCTGTTCGATTTCGCCGCCGACGAGGCCAATCGCGAGCTGATGACCTTCGTGACCCCGAGCGGCGCTCGCGCCAACCGGATCTGGCAATTGCCCGAGAGTTTCGACGAGCTGCGCCAGCGCCGCACCGCGCTCGAAGCGTGGGGTGGGCTGCACGCCGGCTTCCTCGGCCGCGCGCCCGATCACGTCGCCTCCTGCATCGCCGGCATGTATATGGGGCTCGATCAATTCGAGGCCTACGACAAGGATCGCGCCAAGGCGCTGTCCGACTACTACGCCTATGCGCGCGACAACGATCTGTATCTGACCTACGTCATCATCAATCCGCAGGCCGACCGCTCCAAGAGCGCCGCCCAGCAGAAGGATGCGTTCCTCACCACCGGCGTGGTCGATCAGGACGCCGAAGGCATCACCGTGCGCGGCGCCAAGATGCTGGCGACCGGCGGCATCATGGCGGACGAAGTGTTCGTCACCTGCATCCAGCCGCTGCAGCCGGGCGACGAACCCTATGCGCTGTCGTTCGCGATCCCGATGAACGCCAAGGGGCTGTCGATCCTGTCGCGCAAGTCCTACGAGGAGTCGTCGCCCTCGGTGTTCGACAATCCGCTGTCGAGCCGGTTCGACGAGAACGACGCGGTGCTGTACTTCGACGACGTCAAGGTGCCGTGGGACCGAATCTTCGTCTACAAGAACCTGGAGATGTGCCAGAAGCAGTTCCATGCGACGCCGGCGCACGTCTATCAGAACTATCAGGCGATGGTTCGCCTCTCGGTGAAGCTGCGCTTCCTGATCGGCATGGCGCGGCGGATCGCCGAAACCAACGGCGTACTCGGCTTCCCGCAGGTTCGCGAAACTCTCGGTCAGCTCGCCGCCGAAGGCGGCATGGTCGATGCCTTTGTCGCCGCGATGGAAATCAAGGGCACCAAATACGGCCGCTACTACGTGCCGGACCGCCACACGCTGTACGCGGCGCAGACGCTCACCCAGCAGCTCTACGCCAAGGTCCTCAACACGCTGCGCGAACTCGCCGGCGGCGGCATGATCATGTTGCCGTCCTCGGTCCGGGATCTCGCCAATCCGGAGATTGCGGCACTCGTCGAGAAGACCCAGCAGTCGCCGGCGGCGGGCGCGCTCGACAAGGTCAAGTTCTACAAGCTGGCCTGGGACGCGGTCGGTTCGGAGTTCGCCTCGCGTCATCAGCAATACGAGATGTTCTACGCCGGCGCGACCTTCGTCACCAAGAACCATTCGTTCCGCACCTACGACTGGGACAGCGCCGGCGGCCTCGTCAGCCAGATGCTGTCCAGCTACGAGCTCGCCGACGAACTGAAAACCTCGCAAGCCGCCTGATCAGGAGCGCATGATGGCTGTCAACAAGATCCACGACGAATTCCGTGCCGTCGATATGAGCACGGGCTGGGAGGTGCCGGCCGGCTATCCCAAGGGCATTCAGCAGAAGATCCTGTCCGGCGGACTCGACGAAGAAAACCGCCGCGGCTCGCGCAGCCGCCTGCTGCGGTTCGAACCGGGCGAGTTCACCACCAAGCCGTTCGTGCACGAGTACTGGGAAGAAGTGTTCCTGGTCTCCGGCGACCTGACCGTCGGCAACGACGAGGACGGCAATGGCGGCGAGAGCTTCAAGCCGTTCACCTATGCCTGCCGTCCGCCGGGCGCGTTCCACGGTCCGTTCAAGTCCGAGACCGGCTGCGTGCTGTTCGAACTGCACTACTTCGACCCGGTGTAAGGCGCGCGATGAAGGACGTCACCATCAGCACTTTGGGCGGCCATCGCCGCAGCGTTCGGGCCGCCGCGGCCCGGCTCGCTCCGGCGTGCGGAGGTCGGGCATGATCGCGCAGCAGTTGATCAACGGCGTGATGCTTGGCTCGATCTACGTGCTGGTGGGGGTGTCCTTCACGCTCGCGATCGGCATCCTCAACTTCCTCAACTTCTCCATCCCCGGCCTCTTCATGATCGGCGGCATGGTGAGTTGGGTGTTGCTGACCCAGGGTTGGCATTGGGCAGCCGCGATCGGCGTTGCGCTCGCCGCCGCGGCTCTGGTGTCGCTCGCGGTCGAGCAATTGTCCTATCGGCGCACCCGCGGCGCCGATCCGGAAGTGCCGCTGGTGTCGTCGCTTGGATTTCTGGTGCTGCTGGAGAATCTGGTGCTGGTCGGCGTCGGCTCCGATCAGCAGACATTTCCGTCGCTGCTCGGCGATTTCAACTTCCGCATCGGTGGCTTGGTGATCGGTGCCGCGCAGGCCATCAGCCTGGTGCTGACCTTCGCGCTGGTGGTCGGGCTGTCGTTCGTGCTCGGCCACACCAATCTCGGCCGCCAGATTCGGGCGATCGCCGAGAGCCGCTCGACTGCGGTGCTGCTCGGGGTCGACGTCGGCCGCCTGGTGCCGAAGATCTTCGTGCTGACCGCGCTGTTCACCGCGCTCGGCGGCGTGATGTTCGCGCTCAGCTATCTGCAGGTGTCGCCGTTCATGGGCGAGGGCGTCGGCTTCAAGGGCGTCGCCGCGATGATCATCGGCGGCATGGGCAGCGTCTGGGGCGCGGTGATCGGCGGCTTGATCATCGGCCTGATCGAGGTCGGCTCGATCTGGGCGTTCGGCGCCGACACCGTCAACATCGCGGTCTACGGCTCGCTGCTGCTGCTCTTGATCCTGCGGCCGCACGGACTGTTCGGCAAGCCGGCGATCCGGGAGAAGCTGTGATGAGCGGCTATCAGACCGGCGTCCTGATCATCCTGTGCTTCAACATCATGGCGGCCTATGCGGTGTATCTGCCGCTGGTCGCCGGACAGCTCAATCTCGGCATCGCCGGCTTCATGGCGATCGGCGCCTACACGGCGGCGTATCTGACCAACGAAATGGGCTGGTCGCTGATCGCGGCGATCCCGAGCGGCGGGCTCACGGCCGGCGCGCTGGCGCTGCTGGTCGCGGTGCCGATCCTGCGCACCCACGGCATCTATCTGGCGCTCGCCACCTTCGCGCTCGGCCAGGTGATCTCGGCGGTGTTCCTCAATCTCGAAGTGGTCGGCGCCGCCGCCGGCTATCCGGTCGCGACCTACGCGTCGCCGGTCGCCGTGTTCTCGGTCACGGCGGCGGTCGTGCTGTTCGTGGTCGGCCTGTCGCAGACCCGCTTCACGCTGTATCTCACCGCGATCAAGAACGACCGGCTGGTCGCCGATCTGCTCGGCCTCAAGGTCTGGGGTCTGCAGGTCGCGGCGTTCACGCTCGGCGCGGCGATCGCCGGCATCGGCGGCGGGCTGTACGCGCATCATTTCAGCTTCATCGAGGCGCAGCACTTCAGCGTCCAGCTCAGCATCTACACGGTGCTGTACGTACTGCTCGGCGGCACCCAGACGGTGTGGGGCCCGCTGGTCGGCGCGCTGTTCTTCAGCCTGGTGCCGGAGCTGCTGCGGGCCGGCGAGGCCTGGCGCTACGTGATTTTCGCCGCGCTGATCGTCGCATTTATGGCAGTGCGTCCGCAGGGGCTGGTGACATCGACGGCGCTGCGCGGCATCGGCCGCCTGTTCGGGCGCAAGCCTGCCGCACCGGGGGCTCAGCCATGAGTGCCAAGGCTCCGTTGCTCGCGCTCGACAATGTCTCGAAATCGTTCGGTGGCCTGCGCGTCATCCGCGACCTCAGCTTCTCGGTGGCGCGCGGCCAGACCGTCGGTCTGATCGGCCCGAACGGCGCTGGCAAGACCACCGCGTTCAACATGGTGAGCGGCGTGTTTCGCCCCGACGACGGCACTGTGTCGTTCGACGGGCGCGACATCACCAACATGGCGTCGCGCCGCCGGATCGGGCTCGGCATCGCCCGCAGCTTCCAGAACGTGCGGCTGATGCAGCATCTCACCGTGTGGGAGAACCTGCTGGTCGGCCAGCATGTCCGCGCCTCGGGCCTTCTCAACCTGCTGACGCCGTTCCGGCTGATCCCGAACCACCGCTGGCGGCGCGAAGTGGTCGCCGCGCTCGACGAGATGGGCCTCGGCGGTTACGCCGACGCAACGGTCAGCGAGCTGCCTTACGGCATCCGCAAGCGGATCGATCTCGTCCGTGCCACGCTCGCAGGCGCTTCGCTGCTGATGCTCGACGAGCCGGCGGCGGGCCTCAACCCGGTCGAAACCCAGGCGCTCACCGCGCATCTCGAAGCGCTGAAGGCGCGCGGCATCACGCTGCTGATCGTCGAGCACGACATGCACTTCGTCGACAAGATCTGCGACCACGTTGTGGTGCTCAATTTCGGCAGCAAGATCGCCGAGGGGCCGCTGTCGGTGGTGCAGCACGACGCGGTGGTCCGCACCGCCTATCTCGGCGCGGAGCAGGCCGCATGAGCGCGATCCTCTCCGTCTCCGATCTCACCGTCGCCTATGGCGGCGTCACCGCGCTCGATGGCGTCTCGCTCAGCGTCGAGGAAGGCGAGATCGTCACCGTGCTCGGCGCCAACGGCGCCGGCAAGACTACGCTGCTGCTCGGCATCATGGGCGCCGTGCCTGCAATGCGGGGCCGCATCCAGTTTCGCGATGCCGATCTGTCGCGCGCCCGGCCGCATACCCGGCTGGCGCAGGGGCTGGTCCTCGTCCCGGAAGGGCGGCAGGTTCTGGTGTCGCTGACGGTCGAAGAGAACCTGTTGCTCGGCGCGCATCTGCGCCGCGACCGCCAGGCGGTGCGCAGCGAGATCGCCGCGATCTACGAGCGCTTCCCCAATCTCGGCGAGCGCCGTCACACCGCGGCGGCCACGCTGTCCGGCGGCGAGCAGCAGATGGTGGCGATCGGCCGGGCGATGGTGGCGCGGCCGCAGGTGCTGATGCTGGACGAGCCGTCGCTCGGCCTGTCGCCGCTGTTCGTCTCCAAGGTGTTCGATCTGATCCAGGAGATGAACCGCAGCGGGCTGACGATCGTGCTGGTCGAGCAGAACACCGGCAAGGCGCTGTCGGTCGCGCACAGCGCCACCGTGCTCGAACTCGGCAAAGTCGCGGTGGCCGGTCCCTGCGACGCGCTGCGCAACGATCATCGGCTGCTCGAAGCCTATCTCGGCGGCAGCGCCGAGTCGTCCGGCGAGCCGCAGCCGATGCGGGTGGGGTCTCAATGAAGAGAAGAGGAACAGGCTGATGAAGGCGAATATGGTGGCGGCGGGTGTCGCGCTCGGACTGATCGGCGGGTTCGCGGGAGGCGCGCAGGCGGCCGACCTCGTGCTCGGATTCTCGATGGCCAAGACCGGCCCCTATGTCAGCCTCGCCAACACCAACGAGGTCGCGGTCGACATGGCGGTCGACGAGATCAACGCCAAGGGCGGCATCGGCGGCAACAAGATCAAGCTGGTCAAGTTCGACACCGGCGGCGATCCCAAGCAGGCCGCGCTCGCGGTGCGGCAGTTCGCCGAGGACAACAAGGCGCTGGCGGTGATCGGCCCGTTCTCCTCCGGCGAAGTGCGCGTCGCATTTCCGGCCGGCGAACGTCTCGGCATCGTGCAGATGTCGATGTCGTCATCCGCGCCCGGCCTGACCAAGGGTTTCACCTACGGCTTCCGCAACACCCGCGACGAAGGCACTGTGATCTCCGAAGTGCTGGCGACGCTGCGCGACAAGAAGCTGCCGATGGCGACCGGCGCCACCGCATTCGCGACCGACGACACCGTGTCCAAGGCGGTCGGCACCAAGGTGCTGCCGGCGCTGTTCAAGAAGTTCGATATCGCCGACAAGGGCGCGGTCGACTTCCAGTACAACGCCTTCGATCTGTCGCCGCAGGTCTCGCAGCTCGCCCAAATGAAGCCGGACGTGATCGGCCTCGGCGCGCCGCCGGAAGCTGCCATCAACCTCGCCAAGGAATTGAAACGCCAGGGCGTCAGCGCGCGGCTGGTCGGCGGCACCACGGTGGCCGATCCCGATCTTCCGCGCCGGATGGCGGGCGCCGGCAATTCGATGACGATCGGCACGACGTTCTTCGCCGAGCTCAACGACCGCACCAAGGCATTCGCCAAGGAGTTCGCGACGCGGGCCAAAGAAGCGGGCATGACCCGGCTGGAGCCGAACCAGCAGGATGCGTCGGCCTACGATATCGTCTATCTGCTGGCCGAAGCGATGAAGACCGCCAAGACCACCGGCGATGCCGGCAAGGTCGCGGCCGAGCGCACCGCGATCCGGGACGATCTGGCCAAGTTGAAGGGCTTCGCCGCGCTTGAAGGTGAAATCTCGTTCGCGGAAGATCGCGACGCCATCAAGCCGATCTACGTCATCGAAGCAGGTGACCAGAGCTGGCATCTGCTCGACACCCGCAAGGGCCAGTAGTTCACTCATCCGCATCGTGCCGGGAGGCGACGCCGTCCCCGCACGATGCTCGTTCAGCCGCCAATCTCGCGAGACCAGTCATGTATGCCGCCCCCATCGAATTCCTCGTCCACGAACAGGGCCGCAAGGTCCCGCGATTGGTCCAGATCGGCGATCTGATCATCGCCGGCTGGACCGGCCGTGATCCGGTGGCGCGCGACAAGCACATCAAGGAACTCGAAGAGCTGGGCATTGCGCCTCCGGCCTCGACGCCGATCTACTACCGCGTCGCCGCCAGCCGGCTGACGACGCGGACCGCGATCGAAGTCTCGGACGAGAACTCCAGCGGCGAGGTCGAATTCGTGCTGATCAAGTCCGGCGGCAAGCTCTATGTCGGCGTCGGCTCGGACCATACCGACCGCAAGGTCGAGACCTACAACATCACCGTGTCCAAGCAGATGTGCGACAAGCCGGTCGCGCCCGATCTGTGGGCCGTGGACGATGTCGCCGCGCATTGGGACCAGCTCGTACTGCGCTCCTTCGCGACCATCGGCGGCGAGCGCGTGCTGTATCAGGAAGGCACGCTGTCCGGCATGCTGCCGCCGGCCGAGCTGATCGAACGCGAATTCGGCGCTGCCGGCCTGCCCGAGGGCGCCGCGATGTTCGGCGGCACTTTCGCCGCCAAAGGCGGCATCCGCCCGGCGACGCGCTTCGACTACGAACTCAGCGACCCGGTCAAGGGCCGCAGCATCAGCAGCGGCTACGAGGTACGGACGCTGCCGGTGTTGGGCTGATCAGAGTTAGTTAGTTCTTCAAGGCGAAGCACAGCGTAGCCCCAAGCACAGCGCGCCCCCTCTCCCGCGTGCGGGAGAGGGCTGGGGTGAGGGCGACGCGGGCAGTGAGTCCGCGTTATGCTGAAGCGCCGAAGCCCTCACCCGGCTCGCTCCGCGATCCGACCTCTCCCGCAAGCGGGAGAGGTTACGTCGTGCTCGGCGAGAGGTTTCGAACAACAACTGAGCTGCACGTTTGATGCAGGTCGAGGCCTCAGCCCCAGCCGCAGAGCGCTCCCTCTCCCGCTTGCGGGAGAGGGCTGGGGTGAGGGCGTCGCGGGCAGTGAGCCGGCGTTGCGCGCTGATAACCGTTACGCTGCCGCGCCCGGCAGCGTGTAGGTCTTGAACTGATCGCGCAGCGCCGTCTTCAGGATCTTGCCGGTCGCCGTGTGCGGGATCGCTTCGACGAACACGATGTCGTCGGGCATCCACCATTTGGCGATCTTGCCGTCCATGTATTCCAGGATCTCTTCCCGGGTGCAGGTGACATCCGGCTTGAGCTGGCAGATCAAGAGCGGCCGCTCGTCCCATTTCGGGTGATACACGCCGATCACGGCGGCCTCCGCCACCTTGGGATGGCCGACCGCCAGATTCTCCAGGTCGATCGAGGAGATCCACTCGCCGCCGGACTTGATCACGTCCTTGGAGCGGTCGGTGATCCGCATGTAGCCGTCCTGGTCGATGGTGGCGACGTCGCCGGTGTCGAAGAAGCCGACATCGTCGAGGATCTCGGTGTCGACGCGGTAGTACTTCTTGGCGATCGCCGGGCCCGACACTTTCAGCCGGCCGAAGGTCTTGCCGTCCCAGGCGACGTCCTTGCCGGCGTCGTCGGTGATCTTCATCTGCACGCCGAACGGCGGATAGCCTTGCGTCGCCAGCACGTCGAGCCGGGCGTCGCCGGTGGTCTGATCGAACGGCGGCTTCAGCGTGGCGAGCGTGCCGAGCGGGCTCATCTCGGTCATGCCCCAGGCGTGGCGCGCCTCGGCGCCCATATCGACGAACGCCTTGATCATCGAGCGCGGCATCGCCGAGCCGCCGCACACCACCATCTTCAGATGCGGCAGCGTCAGCTTTTCCTTCTGCATGTATTGCAGCAGCATCAGCCACACCGTGGGGACACCGGCGGTGTGCGTCACCTTCTCGGTCGACAGCAGTTCGTACACCGAGGCGCCGTCGAGCTTGGCGCCCGGCATCACCAGCTTGGTGCCCATCGACGGCGCCGAGAACGCGATGCCCCAGCTATTGGCGTGGAACAGCGGCACCACGGGGAGCATGGTGTCGGCGGCGCGGGTGCCGAGCGCGTCCGGGTTGTTGGCCATCAGCGCGTGCAGCACGTTGGAGCGGTGCGAATACAACACGCCCTTCGGATCGCCGGTGGTGCCCGAGGTGTAGCACATTGCCGCCGCGGTGTTCTCGTCGAAGGTGCCCCACTCGAAATCGCCGTCGGCTTCCTTCAGCCACTCCTCATAGGCGACCGCGTTCTTCAGCGTGGTCTGCGGCATGTGCTCCTTGTCGGTGAGCACCACGAACCGCTCCACGCTCGGGATCTGGTCGGCGATCTTCTCCAGGATCGGCACGAAGGTGAGATCGGTGATCATCACCCGGTCCTGGGCGTGATTGACGATCCAGGCGATCTGGTCCGGAAAAAGCCGCGGATTGACCGTATGGCAAATCGCGCCGATTCCCATAATGCCGTACCAGCACTCGAGGTGCCGGGCGGTGTTCCAGGCGATCGTCGCGACGCGGTCGCCGAGCTTGATGCCGGTGCGATCCAACATCTGGCTCACTTTCAGCGCCCGTTGATGGATCTGCGCATAGGTGGTGCGGATGATCGGCCCCTCGACCGACCGGGTGACCACCTCCTGGTTGCCGTGGATCCGAGCTGCGTGCTCGATGATCCGATGACACAGCAAAGGCCAGTCTTGCATCAGTCCAAGCATTCGAGATTTCCTCCTGATCATTATCCCCTTGGGATTGGTTCCGACTTTAGCGCCTACCCGCTTGGCGGAAAACGGTCTTGTCTTCAGACGCTCCGCGGCAAAGCGCCTTTCTGGGGAGTGATGATCGCGCTGGTTGTGGGCGGTGTGTCGGCCGTGAGCGCAAGCGAGCATGTTCCGTTGCCGAAGCCGCGCCCGGCCGCGGCACCGCAGGCGAATGTGGCCGGCGCCGAGCCCGGCGAGACCGAGGCCGCGCCGGCGGAAGCAGCAGAACCTGGCACGGCGCCCGGCGCCAAGGCCGACGCGGCCCCGGCCGCCAAGCCGCCGTCGGCGTGCCGGCTGGCGCTGACCGAGCAGATCGCGATTGCGCCGAGCATTCCGGATATCACCGGGCCCGGCGGCTGCGGTGGCACCGATCTGGTGCGGCTCGAAGCGGTGGTGCTGCCGGACGGCGGGCGCGTTGCGGTGTCGCCGGCCGCGACGGTGCGCTGCGGCATGGCACGCGCGCTGGCCGATTGGGTGCGGGCCGACATCGCGCCGCTAGCAACCTCGCTCGGCAGCCGGGCCGCCGCCCTCGACAATTTCGATGCGTATGAATGTCGTGGCCGCAACCGGGTGCGCGGCGCCAAGCTGTCCGAGCACGGCCGCGCCAACGCGCTCGACGTTCGCGGCATCAAGCTGGCGGACGGCCGGATGATCTCGCTGACCGACCGCGAGGCGCCGCGGCAGGCGCGCGAGACCGTGATGCAGTCGGTGTGCGCGCGCTTTACGACTGTGCTCGGGCCCGGCTCGGACGGCTATCACGAGGATCACATTCACCTCGATCTCGCCGAGCGGCGCGGCGGCTACCGGATGTGCCAATGGGCGCTGTACGAGGGGCTGCCGGAAATCGCCCCGGCGATGCCGTTGCCTCGCCCGGCCGAGGCGCCGCCGCGCGAGGTCGCGGCCGACGATGAGCGTGCGCCGCAGCAGGCGGCGCCGCCCCCGCAGGAAGCCGCCGAGCCGGCGCCGGCCGACGCGGCCGAACGCGAGCAGGCGGAGCCTGCACCGCCTCCGCCGCCGAAGCCGGCCAAACGCGTCAGGTCCAAAGCGGCATCTAAGCCGGCCGCCAACAAACCGATCGATCTCGCCCCCCGAACGGCGCCAGCGCCAAAGCCCTCGGTCCGCGGCAAGCCGGCGCTGACACGACCGCCGGCCTGACCTCACCCCGCGGCGAGGCTGACCTCTCCCCGCGCGCGGGGAGAGGTCGACCGGTGAGCGAAGCGAAGCCGGTCGGGTGAGGGGGCGTTTCCGCAACGCCGAGACTTAAGTGCTCACATCGCCCCTCACCCCAACCCTCTCCCCGCGAAGAGCGGGGCAAGGGAGCTCTCAGTGCCTGATGCGCTGCCGAGCTCGGCAGTGGATCAACGCGCAGACCGGCACAGGCGCCAGCACCAGATCTCCGCACAAACAAAAAAAGCGCCGGCGGACCGGCGCTTTTGAAAGCTCTATCGGTAATGCGCGCGGAGCGCTTTACTGCATCGCCGTGCCGCTGCCGCCCTGGAGCGCCATCCGCGAGTTGACCGGGGAGTCGCCCTGCTTGCGGTCGAGCACCACCACGATGGTCCCCATCTTGACCTTGCTGTACAGGTCGATGACGTCCTCGTTGGTCATGCGGATGCAGCCCGAGGAGATCGAGGCGCCGATATATTCCGGCTGGTTGGTGCCGTGAATCCGGAACAGGGTGTCGCGATTGCCCTGGTACAGATAAAGTGCGCGGGCGCCGAGCGGGTTGTCGATGCCGCCGGGCACCGAGGACGGCAGGCCTTCGATCCGCTTGTGAATGTCGGCGGTCGGGGTCCATTTCGGCCATTCGGCCATGTTGCCGACGCGCGCGATGCCGGAGAACGCCAGCGCTTCTTCGCCCACGGTCACGCCGTAGCGGATCGCCTTGCCGTTATCGAGCACGTAATACAGAAAGTGGTTGTCCGAATCGACCACGATGGTACCGGGAGCTTCCTTGCGATGATAATCCACGATCGCGCGGCGGAACGGCTCCGGCACCGACACCTTGGCGTAGCGCGCCTTGGCGAGTTGGGCCTTGTCGTTGGGTTTGAGGTTGGCTTCCGGGGCGGCTTGGTAGGTGGTCTGCATGCAACCCGACAGCAGCAGGCCGGCGAGGGCCAGCAGTCCCAGCTTGGTTCCGTTCAACGCCATTCTGAATTCCAATCACGATCTGGCGCACAACCGAGCGCCGGGAGGCATCGTAAAACTCCACGATTCTGCCTGTTAGTATCTCGCAAATGGCCTGGTTTGCCAGCATTACGGCGAGTGGTTCGTAACGAGATGCCGGTGTTGTTGCATTTCTGCCGCATCGCATCTGGCCGCCGACTAATTTTCGGCCAACAGTTGTGGCGCCTTGCAGCACATTGTCATGGCGCTGCCACGCCATGGCCACAAAATACGTAAGTACCCTCGCCGCATTCAGCCATGCCGGCGCTGCCAGACCGGCGCCCGCTCACCCTTCCGCTTCGAACGTCTTCCAGCCTGGAGTCGCCATGCTTGCTTTCTTCGCCCCCGCCGAAGCCATCCTGAAGCGCGCCACCGCGGAGGATCTGGATGCGCTGCCCGAGGAGACGGTGTGGGTCGATCTCGACCGGCCGACGGCCGACGAGGATAAAGCGGTGGAGCGGTTGGCACGGATCGAGGTGCCGACCCGGGAAGACATGCAGGAGATCGAGATCTCCAGCCGGCTGTATATCGCCAACGGCGCCCGCTACATGACCGCCAGCTTGATGTGCGGCGCCGACACCTCCTCGCCGCGACTGTCGCCGGTGACCTTCATTCTGGCCGGCCGGCGGCTGGTGACGGTGCGCTACGACGAGCCGCGGCCGTTCGCGGTGGTGGAGAGCCGGCTGGCCCGGACGCCGGGCTCCGGAACCAGCGGCGAGAGCGTGCTGTTCGAGCTGCTCGACGCGGTGATCGACCGCTGCGCCGACATTCTGGAGCGCGCCGGCGCCGACGTCGACGAGGTCAGCCGTGAGATCTTCGAGCCCGAGGGCGCGGCGCGCACCGGCCAGCCGAAGCGCTATTCCGACATCCTGATCGCGATCGGCCGCAAGGGCGACCTGGTGTCCAAGGTGCGCGAGAGCCTGGTCTCGATCGGCCGGGTGGTGGCGTTCCTGTCGGTCGAAGGCGAGGGCATCAAGTTGCCGAAAGACCTGCGCACCCAGCTCAAGACCATGCAGCGCGACGTGCTGTCGCTGACCGACCATGCCAGCTATCTGTCGAGCAAGATCACCTTCACGCTCGACGCCATGCTCGGCGTCGTCAATCTCGAGCAGAACAACATCATAAAGCTGTTCTCGGTGATGGCGGTGGTGCTGATGCCGCCGACCCTGATCGCCTCGGTGTACGGCATGAACTTCAAATTCATGCCCGAGCTGGAATGGGCGCACGGCTACACCATGGCGCTCGGCATGATGCTGCTGGCCGCGGTGCTGCCGTACATGTTCTTCAAGTGGAAGAAGTGGTTGTGAGGTGGCGGCCGTAGGATGGGGTTGAGCCGAAGGCGAAACCCATCGTACTTCGTCTGTGGGTTTCGCTGCGCTCAACCCACGCTACGCTTTCTTGCCTGCGGCCTTCTTTCGACTCATGTGCGACTTCAGCACCTCGCCCATGCGGGCTTGATAGCCGGGACCGGTCGACTTGAACCAGCGCAGCACCTCCGCGTCGAGGCGCAGCGAAACCAGTTGCTTGGGGTCGTCGGATTTAGGCCGGCCGCGGCTGATCAGTTTGTCGCCGTGATAGAGATCGCCGCGGGCGAAGTCTTCGTCCGTCAGCTCCGGAATCTCGTCGTACTCCTCCGGCGTTATGATGTGGGCATCAACCTTCTTCAAGTCGCTGCTCAAAGCGCGCTTTTTCCCTGTCATTGGCTTTCCTCATCGAGATCACATGCCGCGCTTCACCGCGGGGTGTCCACACCACGATCACCATCCGGCCAAGCAGTTTTCCGATTGTGATGATCCGCTCCTCCCCGTAGTTGCGCCGGTTGTCCGGGATGTAGATTCATTTCCCGGCGAAAACCTCCGCGGCATCGATAAAGTCGAGCTGACGTTCCTGCAGCGTCGCTTGGCGTTTGGCAGGATCGAACGTGATCCTCATGGTAGTCTCGTATGCTAATTATTGTAGATACAAAAAGTGGATTTTCAAGTCATTTGGCGCGAGGCTTTAAAGGCTGGGCGACGGGGCAATTTGTTCGTTGTGTCCAATCGTCGCCATCGTCAGAGCGATGGGTCGCCGGGTCAAGCTCGGCGACGACCCGAAGGCGTGCAAAGACGCCTTATAAAGACTGTAATCCGTGTCGTCCTGTCCTCCGGCGCCGCGAGAACGTCAGGGTGCGGCTGTCTGATGTTTGAACAGAGAGACGATACGGCGCAGAGCGCGCGCTCCACTCTCCACCGTCATCGCCCGGCTTCCGGGCGACCCAGTATTTCCAGAGCGCTGGTTGATCCGCCGTGCGCCCGCTACCAACTCTCTGCAAATACTGGGTCCCCCGCCTGGGCGGGGGGCAACGTGAGAGGGTCGAGGGACGACGTGAGTTAGGCGGGGTGAGAGCGGCGGGAAGGTTGCCCGCTTACTCCGCCGCCTTGCCGAGCTGCTTGTGCCGACGCCCGAAGTCTGGTGCCGCTTCGTCCTGGCCGATCTGGACGATACCGCGGCGGATGGCGCGGGTGCGGGTGAAGTGATCGAACAGCGCGTCGCCGTCGCCGCGGCGGATGGCGCGGGTCAGCTTCGACAGATCTTCCTGGAATTCGCCGAGCATTTCCAGCACCGCGTCCTTGTTGGTCAGGAACACGTCGCGCCACATCGTCGGGTCGGACGCGGCGATGCGGGTGAAATCGCGAAAACCGCCGGCCGAGAACTTCAGCACTTCCGACTGCGTCACGCCTTCGAGTTCTTCGGCCGTCGACACGATCGTATAGGCGATCAGATGCGGCAGATGGCTGGTCACCGCGAGCACCAGATCGTGGTGCTCGGGCGTCATGATCTCGACATTGGCACCGAGCGCGCGCCAGAACGCGGCGAGCTTTTCGGTCGCCTCGGCGTTGGTGCCCTCGGGCGGCGTGAGAATGCACCAGCGATTGATGAACAGCTCGGCGAAGCCGGAATCCGGCCCCGAATTCTCGGTGCCGGCGACCGGATGCGCCGGCACGAAGTGAACGTCCTCCGGCAGGAACGGTGCCATCGCCTTCACCACCGCGGCCTTGACCGAGCCGACGTCGGAGACGATCGCGCCGTGCTTCAGATGCGGCGCGATCTCCTTGGCAACATCGCCGCAGGCGCCGACCGGGATGCACAGAATGACGAGATCGGCACCGTCGGCGGCTTCGGCGTTGCTCTCGACCACGCGGTCGACGATGCCGAGTTCGCGCACCCGTGCCCGGGTCTCTGCCGACCGCGCGGTGGTGACGATCTCGCCGGCAAGGCCGAGCGACTTCGCACCGCGCGCGATCGAACCGCCGATCAAGCCGAAGCCGATCAGTGCGACTTTGCGAAACATCGGCGCAGAGTTCATGGCTGACCCATGAACTCGCGCAAGTTCTCGAGCACCAGCGCGTTGGCTTCGTCGGTGCCGATGGTCATGCGCAGCGCATGCGGCAGGCCGTAATTGTTCAGCGCACGCAGCACCAGACCGCGCTGGGTCAGGAACGCGTCGGCGTCCGCCGCGGTCTTGCCCTTGGTGGTCGGGAAGTGGATCAGCACGAAGTTGCACACGCTCGGCGTCACCGTCAGCCCGAGCTTGGGCAGCTCTTCGGCAAGCTGGTTGCGCCACTTGTCGGTGTGCGCGCGCGAGCGCTCGACGTGGCCGGTGTCCTGGATCGCCGCGACCGCGGCGAGCTGTGCCGGCACCGAGACGTTGAACGGCCCGCGGATGCGGTTGACCGCATCGACGATGTTGGCCGGGCCGAACATCCAGCCGATCCGCAGCGCGGCGAGGCCATGCACCTTGGAGAAGGTGTGGGTCAGCACGGTGTTCTCGGTGGTCGACACCAGCTCGATGCCGAGTTCGTAGTCGTTCTTTATCACGTAGTCGGCATAGGCGGCGTCGAGCACCAGCACGACATGGCTGGGCAGACCCGCACGGAGGCGCTTCACCTCGTCGAACGGGATGTAGGTCCCGGTCGGGTTGTTCGGGTTGGCGAGCCACACCAGCTTGGTGTTCGGCGTCACCGCCGCCAGCATGGCGTCGACGTCGGTGGTCAGATTCTTCTCGGGCGCCACCACGTTCTTGGCGCCGTTCGCCAGCGTGGCGATCGGGTACACCAGGAAGCCGTGCTGGCTTGAGATCGCCTCGTCGCCGGGCGCCAGATAAGTGTGCGCCAGCAGGTTGAGGATCTCGTCCGAGCCGGCGCCGCAGATGATGCGGGCGGGATCGAGGCCGTAGGCCTTGCCGATCGCCTCGCGCAGCACCCGCGAGGTGCCTTCCGGATAGTCCTCGAGATGATCCGCCGCGCTCTTATAGGCCGCGATCGCGTGCGGCGACGGGCCGAACGGGGTTTCGTTGGCCGAGAGCTTGAACACCTTGCGGCCGGGCTCGGCCACCGGGCTCTTGCCAGGGGTGTAGGGCGCAATATCGAGGATGCCGGGATTCGGCACGGGACGTGACATCGTCAACTCCGGAAAAATCGTCGGGCGGCTGAGGTCCGGTAATTACGCGGACTTGCCGCTCGGGGGCACCGTATAGCGCCTTGCGTGGCTGCCGACGAGGGCCGACGAACGGAGGGAGGCCCCCGCTGCGATCAGGGCAGCCTTGATCTGATCGAGGCCGCCGGGCGCCGGGATCGACACCAGCAGCGCTGCGCCGTCAAAAGCGGTATCCGGCACCGCCACGACGTCGGCCAGCGGCGACAGCGCCCGGGCGGTATCGGCGCTCCAGCCCGACACCCGGATGCTCCAGGTCTCGACCTCGGTGACCATGGCGCTGTCGGCGACCCGGGACACCACGAACACCGGCAGCGCCGCCGGGTGGTCGGCCCGTTCGATGAACGGCAGCCGGGCGATGATCTTGGGCGCGCCGTCGGCCTCCAGCGCCAGCCACCACGGAGTGTTGCCGGAGGTCGCCGACACCAGCGCCAGATCGCCCTTGGATTTCGCCACGGCATCGACCGCCGCGGAGGCGGAGAAGTGCGCCACGTAGGGGACCGTGAAGCCGAAATGGAAGCGGGCGGAATCCCGCATCGCCGACTCGCCGAGCGACTGGTCGGCGTGCACAGAGAATGGCGCCTGCACATAGGTAAAAGTCGCGATGATGACCCGCCAGATGCTCTCGACGGTGTCGAGCGGCAGAATGCCGTGATGACGCTGCACCAGACGCCGCATCATGTCGGCCTCGCGCGCCGGGCGGAACGCCGAGCCGACCTCCTGGGTCTGCTTCACCGCGATCAGCCGGTCGATGATGTCGCCGCGCTGCATCAACAGTTGGTGCACCTGCTCGTCGATGCTGTCGATCTCCTGGCGCAGCTCGGTGAGCGACGGCGGCGAGGGCGGCTTGGTCATTGCTTCAGAACCTTCAGGCGATACGCGATGCGACCTTCTGCTTAGGAAACCAGACGATTGAAGGCAAAGGAATTTGCCCTTGTTGGCCGAGGCGTTGCCGTAATCCGCAACGCGCCCCCTCTCCCGCTTGCGGGAGAGGGCTGGGGTGAGGGCATCCCAGGCAATGAGCCCGCGACTCGCGGAGCGGAGTGCCCTCACCCGGATCGCTGCGCGATCCGACCTCTCCCGCAGGCGGGAGAGGTACTCCGTGCACGGCGCAATGCCCCCCATATTGACGTCCGGCCGCCTTTAAGACTATCGTCTCCGCGATCCCGTGGTCATTTGAGCCGGCCGGCTTGCAGCCACGTTAAACAACTCGCTAAACAGGCCGGGGATAGTTCCGATCCCGGCCGAACCAATGTTCAGGCCGGGTTTTTTATTCGCCCTGCCGTTCTTATCTGAGGTCGAACCGGGGCATCCCGGGATGTCGAGGCCGTTGGCAGGCGTATGATGAATATCCATTCGGTAAAGGGGCAGAAAATAGCCGCCGGCGAGAGGACCCAGGAGGTCGATCACCCGCATTCGCTGGTCGCGCAGTTCGGGGCCGATCAGCCGCTGCCGCTGGATTGCGGCATCGAGCTGAGCCCGTTCCAGATCGCCTACCAGACCTACGGAACGCTGAACGCCGACAAGAGCAATGCCATCCTGGTCTGCCACGCCCTGACCATGGACCAGCACATCGCCAATGCGCATCCGATCACCGGCAAGCCCGGCGGCTGGCTGACCCTGGTCGGCCCCGGCAAGCCGATCGATACCGACCGCTATTTCGTGATCTGCTCGAACGTGATCGGCGGCTGCATGGGCTCCACCGGCCCCGCCTCCATCAACCCCGCCACCGGTAAGGCCTGGGGACTCGATTTTCCGGTCATCACCATTCCCGACATGGTCCGCGCCCAGGCGATGCTGATCGACCGGCTCGGCATCGACAAACTGTTCTGCGTCGTCGGCGGCTCGATGGGCGGCATGCAGGTGTTGCAATGGTCGGTCGCATTCCCCGAACGGGTGTTCTCGGCGTTGGCAATCGCCTGCGCGACCCGGCATTCGGCGCAGAACATCGCCTTCCACGAGCTCGGCCGCCAGGCGGTGATGGCCGACCCGGACTGGCAGCACGGCCGTTACTTCGAGCACGGCTGCTTCCCGCATCGCGGCCTCGCGGTGGCGCGGATGGCTGCACACATCACTTACCTGTCGGATGCCGCGCTGCATCGGAAGTTCGGTCGCAAGATGCAGGACCGCGAACTACCGACGTTTTCGTTCGACGCCGACTTCCAGGTCGAGAGCTACCTGCGCTATCAGGGCTCGTCCTTCGTCGAGCGGTTCGACGCGAATTCCTATCTGTATCTGACCCGCGCGATGGATTACTTCGACATCGCCGCCGACCACGACGGCGTGCTGGCGGCGGCGTTTCGCGGGACGCAGACAAGGTTCTGCGTGGTGTCGTTCACCTCCGACTGGCTGTTTCCGACCTCGGAGTCGCGCGCCATCGTGCATGCGCTCAACGCCGGCGGCGCGCGGGTCTCGTTCGCCGAGATCGTGACCGACAAGGGCCACGACGCGTTCCTGCTCGACGAGCCGGAGTTCATCGATATCGCGCGCGCCTTCCTGCAGTCGGCCGGTGCGGCGCACGGCATCGGCAAGGCGGAGCGCTGATCATGTCGGTGCAGGAAAGCTTGCCGCTGGAAGCGCACGCGCGGCCGCAATTGCGCGTGCATCGCGCCGATCATCTCTTGGTCGCCGACATGGTCGAGTCGGGCACGAAGGTGCTCGACGTCGGCTGCGGCGAAGGCGACCTGATGCAGCTCCTCGAATCCCGCGGCGTCGATTGCCGCGGTATCGAGCTGTCGCGCGAGGGCGTCAACCGCTGCGTCGCGCGCGGGCTCGCGGTGGTGCAGGGCGATGCCGACACCGACCTCGATCACTACGTCGACGATGCGTTCGACTACGTGATCCTGTCGCAGACGCTGCAGGCGACGCGGCAGCCGAAAGAGGTGCTGGAGAATCTGCTGCGGATCGGGCGGCGCGCGATCGTGTCGTTTCCGAATTTCGGCTACATCAACATGCGGCTGCAATTGCTGATCCACGGTCAGATGCCGCGTACCGACAATTTGCCGGCGACCTGGTACGACACGCCGAACATTCACTTCTGCACCATCAAGGATTTCGTCGGGCTGTGCGGCGAGATCGGGGTGAAGATGGAGCGCGCGGTGGCGCTCGATCGCTACGGTCGGCCGCTGCGGCTGAACGCGCCGTGGTGGTTCTGGAACATGTTCGGCGAGCAGGGCGTTTTCCTGCTCAGCCGCGCACAGAAAAAATCGCCCGTCGAACCGGCCGATTACGTCGCCCCGTAGCAGATACTAACGATTAGTTAACGCGTGCGGCGGCGGGTGCGTCGCACGCGATACGTGCAGAAATGGCGCGTATCACGGAATTTCCTCGAAAATTCCACTCAAATCCGACTCTCGCTGTCTCAGGGCCATGCTCTCGCCATCCCCGGTCGATTAACGCGTCGACCCCGATGTCGACCCGTGGGGCGGGTCGGCGTGTTCTGGGAGTTCGGGAGAAAAAGTCTGTATGGTATTGTTCACTGCGTTCGGCTTGTTCCGTGTCGTCACTGCCGTGCTGGGTGTCTCGGCGTTCGTGGCGATCGCTGCACCCGCATCGGCGAAGCCCTTGCACCGTCACCACGCTCATGCATCCAACCACGCGCATCATGCCGCATCGCGTCACGCGCACCATCACCGTCGCTCGCACGTCTCGCGCCGTCACGGCCGCATCGCGCAGCAGCAGGCCGACGTCGCAGCGCCTGCGTTCGGCTTCAGCGACCCGGCGATGAACGTCTCGGCCGCAATGACGCAGCCGCAGTTGCAGCCCGCCGCGCAGAAGCGCCATGGTCGCCGTCACCGCGTCGCCGCGCAGCAGCAGATGCAGGATTCGCAATGGCAGTCGTGGAACGGCGGCGGCGCGGGTTCGAGCCTGGTCGCCGAAGCGCGTAGTTTCATCGGTCGCGGCAATCCGACCGGCCGGCGCGCCCTGTGGTGTGCGCGGTTCATGAACATGGTGCTGCAACGGACCGGTCACCAGGGCACCGGTTCGGACATGGCGAGCTCGTTCGCGCGCTACGGTCAACGCATCTCCGGTCCGCAAGTCGGCGCGATCGCGGTGATGTCGCGCGGTAGGCGCGGCGGCCATGTCGGCGTCGTCAGCGGCATCGATCCCAACGGCAACCCGATCGTGGTCTCCGGCAATCACGGCCACCGCGTCGCCGAGGCGGTGTACTCCAGAAGCCGGATCTACGCCTACGTGATGCCGTCGAGCTGATTGCTCGGCGCTTTCCCGCACGCGATTGTCATGCGCGGGCTTGACTCGCCTGCGCGGCCGAAGCCGCTTCGGCGCGGCGAAGGCCCGCGCATCCATCAAGCGCGAAGCGCGTCTCTTCGAAGAAGATGGATCGCCGGGTCGAGCTCGGCGATGACGTCAGGAGTGTTGCGCGATCTTGCAAGCAAGCTACGCGAACAGCTCCGCCTGCTCGACCTGCACCGCATCGCCTTGCGCAATATCGCCGGCTTCGATCACTTCGGCATACACCCCGCAATCGGCGTGACCGAGGTGCTTCTGCAGCGTCTCCGGGATCGACATGTCGCGGACGGCCGTTTGCGGGTCGACGTTGGTGGCGGCGCAGCGGACGATGCGTTTGACGACTTTGAGCCGGGTGCTGCCGATCGTCAGCACCCGGTCCATCAGGTCGAATTCGTGCCAAGCCGGCCAGCCGTCGACATAGAGGTTGGCACGGAAGCGCAGCGGATCGACCGGCCGGCCGATCATGGCTTCGAGCGCGGCGACGCTTGTTTGGTTGATGATCGACACCACTTTGCGGGCGACGTCCGAGAAGCTATGGCCGTGGCCGGCCAGTAGTTTCGGCGGGCCACGCAGCTCGTCGGCGCAATAGCCGGCGAAGAACTGCTCGATCGCAGCGCGCCCCGCCTCGGTCTTGAGATCGCCGCGGGCCACCTCGGCGCCGTCGCGTGAGATGCTGAGTTCTCCGGTCGCAGTGTCGTAGCGGCTGCGCAAGGCGGCCAGCCGCTCGTTGCGCATCAGCATCAAGAACCGGATCTTGGGGAAGTAGCGGGGGCTCGCCGGATCGAATCCGATCGGCCCGTTTTCGATGGCGAACGCCCGGTCGCCGGGCAAAGTCTGTCCGATCTCCAGCCCGACGGTCGGCAACAGCTCGGGCGACAAGCCCTTGACGGGATAGCGGTAGATCGAGGCGAGGGAGGCGAGGGCGAGGTCTGTCATGGCGGGTATTTAGGGGATCTCGGCGGGCTCGGCAGCCCACGAAAATGTGAGCCGAGGCCTTCCGTTTCCGGGAACAGATGCCCACATTTGCGTCAAGCCGATGCGCTCCGCACGGTGACGACCGCCGCCGGCTGAGGAATGTCAGCGCGGCCGGCGGAACCCCAATGAAGATGCCGTCGCGCGTGCTTTTTGAAGGCGCCGAGGGCAGGCTGAGGGACCGAAAACAATGAACGTTGAAAAATATACCGAACGTGTGCGCGGCTTCATCCAGTCGGCGCAATCGCTGGCGATGCGCGAGGGCCATCAGCAGTTCTCGCCGCTGCATATCCTCAAAGTGCTGCTCGACGATTCCGAAGGGCTGGCAGGCGGTCTGATCGACCGCGCTGGCGGCAATTCGCGCGCGATCCTGAAGGCGACCGAAGACGCGCTCGGCAAGATGCCGAAGGTCTCCGGCTCGGGCGCCGGCCAAGTCTATCTCGATCCGGCCACCGCGCGGGCGTTTGACGCTGCCGAGAAGGCTGCCGAGAAGGCGGGCGACAGCTTCGTCACCGTGGAACGGCTGCTGCTGGCGCTGTCGCTGGACAAGGACAGCGAGGCTGGCAAGCTGCTCGCCAAGGGCGGCGTCACCCCGCAGAATCTCAACGCTGCCATCAACGCGCTGCGCAAGGGCCGCACCGCGGATTCGGCGACGGCCGAGAACGCCTATGACGCGCTGAAGAAATATGCCCGCGACCTCACCCAGGCGGCGCGCGACGGCAAGCTCGACCCGGTGATCGGCCGCGACGAGGAGATCCGCCGCACCATTCAGGTTCTGTCGCGCCGAACCAAGAACAACCCCGTGCTGATCGGCGAGCCCGGTGTTGGCAAGACCGCGATCGTCGAAGGACTGGCGCTGCGCATCCTCAACGGCGACGTTCCGGAGAGCCTGAAGGACAAGAAGCTGCTGGCGCTCGACATGGGCGCGCTGATTGCGGGCGCAAAGTATCGCGGCGAGTTCGAGGAGCGGCTGAAGGCCGTGCTCAACGAGGTGACCGCGGCCGAGGGCGGCATCATCCTGTTCATCGACGAGATGCACACCCTGGTCGGCGCCGGCAAGGCGGACGGCGCGATGGACGCGTCGAACCTGCTCAAGCCTGCGCTCGCCCGCGGCGAACTGCACTGCATTGGCGCCACCACGCTCGACGAATATCGCAAGCATGTCGAGAAGGACGCAGCTTTAGCGCGGCGCTTCCAGCCGGTGTTCGTCAACGAGCCGACGGTCGAGGACACCATCTCGATCCTGCGCGGCCTGAAGGACAAATACGAGCAGCACCACGGCGTGCGGATCGCCGACTCGGCGATCGTCGCCTCAGCGACGTTGTCGAACCGCTACATCACCGACCGCTTCCTGCCCGACAAGGCGATCGACCTGATGGACGAGGCCGCGGCGCGGCTGAAGATGCAGGTCGACTCCAAGCCGGAAGAGCTGGATTCGATGGACCGCGAGATCGTGCGGCTGAAGATCGAGCAGGAGGCGCTGAAGAAGGAGAGCGACGTCGGCTCCAAGACCCGCCTGGTGGCGCTGGAGAAGGAGCTCGCCGAGCTCGAAGAGAAGTCGGCGGTGCTGACCCAGCGCTGGAGTGCGGAGAAGAACAAACTCTCCAATGCCCAGAAGCTGAAGAGCGAACTCGACGGCCTGCGAATCGAACTCGCCAACGCGCAGCGCCGCGGCGAATATCAGCGCGCCGGTGAGCTTGCCTATGGCCGGATTCCAGAGCTGGAAAAGAAGCTCGCCGACATCGAAGCCCACGAGAACGCCGGCGAGATGGTGGAGGAGGCGGTCACCGCCGACCACATCGCTCAGGTGGTGTCGCGCTGGACCGGCGTGCCGGTCGACAAGATGCTTGAGGGCGAGAAGGAAAAGCTGCTGCGGATGGAAGAGCAGCTCGGCCAGCGCGTGGTCGGGCAGTTCGAAGCCGTGCACGCGGTCTCGACCGCGGTCCGCCGCGCCCGCGCCGGCCTGCAGGACCCGAACCGGCCGATGGGCTCGTTCATGTTCTTAGGGCCCACCGGCGTCGGCAAGACCGAGCTGACGAAAGCTCTGGCGGAGTATCTGTT
This sequence comes from Rhodopseudomonas parapalustris, assembly GCF_053772255.1. Taxonomy (NCBI): domain Bacteria; kingdom Pseudomonadati; phylum Pseudomonadota; class Alphaproteobacteria; order Hyphomicrobiales; family Nitrobacteraceae; genus Rhodopseudomonas; species Rhodopseudomonas parapalustris. The sequence continues at coordinate 58,472 of NZ_JAMKBZ010000029.1, forward strand.
CGACGACGAGACTGCGATGGTCCGCATCGACATGTCGGAGTTCATGGAGAAGCACTCCGTGGCCCGGCTGATCGGCGCACCTCCCGGCTATGTCGGCTACGACGAAGGCGGCGTGCTGACCGAGGCGGTGCGGCGCCGGCCGTATCAGGTGATCCTGTTCGACGAGATCGAGAAGGCGCATCCGGACGTGTTCAACGTGCTGCTGCAGGTGCTCGATGACGGCCGCCTGACCGATGGTCAGGGCCGCACCGTGGACTTCCGCAACACGCTGATCGTGATGACCTCGAACCTCGGCTCGGAATATCTGGTCAATCAGCCCGAGGGCGAGGACACGTCGGCGGTCAGGGAGCAGGTGATGGGAATGGTGCGGGCGCACTTCCGCCCCGAATTCCTCAACCGCGTCGACGAGATCATCCTGTTCCATCGCTTGCAGAAGAGCGAGATGGGCCGGATCGTCGACATCCAGTTCGCGCGGCTCACCAGGCTGCTCGAGGACCGCAAGATCGTGCTCGACCTCGATGCCGCCGCGCGCGATTGGCTCGCCGAAAAGGGGTGGGATCCCGCTTACGGCGCCCGCCCCTTGAAGCGGGTGATTCAGCGCAGCGTCCAGGACCCGCTCGCCGAGATGATCCTGGAAGGCTCGGTCAAGGACGGCGACCACGTCGCGATCTCGACCGAAGGCGGCGTGCTGACCTTCAACGGCGCCCCGCCGCACACCGCGGACGTCGAGCCGTTCACGGGACGTCCGCCGAAGCGGATGTTGAACTGAGCGATGTTAAGGTGATGCCCTTCGTCATTGCGAGGAGCGAAGCGACGAAGCAATCCAGCACTGTGCACGGAGCTTCTGGATTGCTTCGCTTCGCTCGCAATGACGGAGTGAGCGTTGACGGGGCTGATGAGACTTTCTTACACCTACGACGTGCTCAGCAGTGATCGCTGCGGAGCACGTCGCGTTTCGGCTTACTTCTTCTCGATCTTGTAGATCGCGTTTTCGATGTCCGACGACACGTAGATCGTGCCGCTGGCGCCGACACCGACGCCGGTCGGCATGTTGGTCGGCGGCAGGCCGGGAGCGGGGACGAGGCCGATCGGCAGATTGCCGGCGAGTTCGGTGACGCTGCCGCTGGTCGGATCGACTTCGATCACCCGCTTGGCGCCGACTTCGGCGACGATCAATTTGCCGGAGGGTGCGAGCGCAATGCCTTCGGGCATCTTGAGGTCCTTCGCCACGACCGTCTTGGCGCCGGTCTTGGGATCGATCTTGCTGATCTGGCCGGCGAACGCTTCGGTCACATACACCGCACCGTCCTTGCCGAGCACGAGGCCGACCGGACCCGCAAGATCGGTCGCGATCGCCTTGCGGTCCTTGCCGTGCTCGCCCGAGACTTCGACCAGCGATTTTGTGCCGAGTTCGGCGACCAGCAGCTTGCCGTCACCGAGCCGGATCGCGTCGTAGGGCGCCTTGAAGCCGTGCAGCATCTCGCGGCTCTGGCCGGTCTTGCGGTCGATCGTCTGCACCGTGCCGGTGAACCAGCTCGACAGAATCACCTCGTCGCCTTTGGCCGTGGCGCTCATCGGATATTCCAGCGTGGTGCCGTCGGCGTGCATCCGCGCCACTTCGCGCACCTCGCCGCTGGCGCCGTCGACGCTGCGATAGGCGAACACGTCGGCGACGTAGATGGTGTCCTTGCCGTCATCGGAGACGACGCCGATGCCGCCGGGGAACGCCAGTCTGCCGATGATCACCTGCTTGGCCGTGCCGGTTGTCGGGTCGACTTCCTGGATGCCGTTGTCGGCCATGTTGGAGACGAAGATGCGGTCGTTGCCATCGATCGCGAGATTGTCGAGCGACGGTTTGAGCTGCGCCGCGACCTGTTTGGCGCCGGTCTTCGGATCGATTTTGACGAGTTGGCCGAGCGCGGTGTCGAGCGCCCACAGATTGCCCTTGGAGTCGAAATTCGTCGCCGCCGGAATCTTGAAGCCGTCTGCGACGATGCTGAGCTCGCCCTTGTCGACGTCGACCTTGACGATCTGTCCCTTGAACCACAGCGGGCCGTAGAGCTTGTCGTCGGGGCCGAATTCGAATCCGTTCAGGCCGCCCATCTTCTCCATGATCTTGCGTGGCGGCTTGGCGCCCTCGACATCGATCTCGTACAGCGCGTCGCCGAGAAACACCTGGGTCGCGTACAGCCGTCCGTCCTTGCGGAAGGCGAGTGAGTTGATGCCGGGCAGGCCGGAGGCGAGCTTCTTGATCGGGCCGTCGCCCTTGCGCGTATAGAGATCGCCGGTGAGGAACGCGGTCCACGCCATGGTGCCGTCCGGGGCGATCGCGATGTCGTCGGCCATGCCTTCCGGCGTCGGCACTGCGATCTTGGCGGTGCCGGCGGCCCGATCGACTTCATACAGCGCTGCGCCGGCGACGCTGCCGGCGAACAGCTTGCCAGCCTTGTCGACCGCAAGGCCGTGGACGCCGTGAAACGCCGAGCCTTCCACCAGTTTGGTGACGTTGTAGCCGTCCGCGTGGGCGCCGGACAGCATCAGCAGACCGATCGTCAACGCACTCGCGCCGCGCGCAAGTTTACCCTTCATTGCATTCCCTCCGAGATCTTCTCGTTGTTATGGCGAGAGTATTCGGCGGGGGGCGGATGTTGGCAAACAGAATCGAAGCCGCGCTGCAGCACAGTCCGTGTTGCGAAATGTCGCGCCGCGATCGGGCAGGCTTCAGATCAGCGCGAGGCTCAGCGCCGCGCCTGCGCACTCGACGAGGTGCGCACCGGCGCCGATGACGTCAGGTCTTCGGCTAGCCGTCCACCACCGCGACCGGTCATCATCGTGTCGAGCCGGTCACGCTCCTTTTCGAACGACGCCAGCAGCGGGCCTTCGAGCGAGCGGCCGCGCGGCAGGCGCACGCGCATCGGATCGACGAAGCGGCCATTGACGATGATTTCGTAGTGGACGTGGGCGCCGGTCGACAGGCCGGTGGAGCCGACGAAGCCGATCACCTGGCCCTGGCGGACCCGCTTGCCGGGCTCCATGCCCTTGGCGAACGCCGACATATGGCCGTAGGCGGTCTCGTAGCCGTTGGCGTGCTTGATCCGAATGTATTTGCCGTAGCCGCCTTCCCAGCCGGCTTTTTCGATCACGCCGTTGCCCGAGGCAAAGATCGGCGTGCCATAGGGCGTCGACCAGTCGACGCCGGTGTGCATCTTGACGTAGCCGAGGATCGGATGACGGCGGGCGCCGAAGCCGGAGCGCATGATCGCCTGATTGACCGGCTTGCGGACCAGGAACTTCTTCGCGCTCTTGCCGGTCTCGTCGTAGAAATCGACCACCGAGTCGTCGGGGGTCTGGAAACGATAGTATTTCTTGGTCTCGCCGCCGACGGTGAGGGAGGCGAACAGCACGTCGTTCTTCTCGACCGCGGCGGTGGTCTCGTCGTCGCCGGCGTAGAACACTTCGAACGAATCGCCGGCCTGTACCCTGCGCTGGAAGTCGACGTCGTAGGAGTAGATCCGGATCATGTCGTCGATCACGTTCTGCGGCACCTTGTTGCGGAGCGCAGTCTCGTAGATCGATTGATACAGCCGGACGCCGCTGCCGTCGTCCTCGTCGTCCTCGGTGTTGTCGGCGGTTTCGCTGACGGTGTTGAGGCTCTGGACGTCGACCGCGACGTAGCGGCCGAGGTCCGACAGCGCCGCCACCGCTTCGACCGTCGAATCGCCTGCGACGATCACCCGGAACGGCTGCGGCGGTTTGCCGGGGCCGGACGGCTCCATCAGGATCCGCAGTTTCTGGCCTTCCTTGAGGCCGCCGTCGCGACCGCGGGCGCCGAGCGCGGCGGCGACCGCACGGGCATCCTCTTCGGTTGCGCCCTGGTCGCGGAGCACCGAGACGACGGTGTCGCCCTTCTTGACGATATGCGTGCGCTCGCCGGTTGGATTGCCGCCGGTCGCCTGCTCCTTGGTCTTCGGCAGCAGCGTGACGTTCTCCGGCACGATTCGCGTCTCGAAGCCGGCATAGGGATCGGCCGAGGGGCCTTCGGGCGCATAGGCCAGCTTCATGTCACCGCCGAAATCGCCGGCGGAGGCGCTGGCGTAGCGCACGCCGCTGTTGCCCTTCCAGTTTGCGGCGTCACGTACCCGCATCAGGATTTCGTCGGGGGGAATCTGGCCGACGATCTTGGCGCGCGGCAGCACGGTGCCGAGATCGCGGGTGACGAACGAGACCTCGGCGTCGGGTTCGACCGCGTCGGGATTTTGCGCGTCGTCGCTGGGCGCCGCGGCTCCGACATCGCTCAGCATCCGCTGGGCGTTGAAAGCGGGAATCTTGGCAGACAGATCGCTGGTGGTCAGCGACAGATTGCCGGAAATCCGGATGAAGGGGCGAACCCGGACCACATCGCGATGCCCGACCCGCGACACCGTCGAGACCCGAATCACGCTCCGAGCCAGTGCGGCTTCGCTTGGCGGCGGCAGCCGGTCGCTCTTGTGCAGGGCGGCGTTCTTGTCGGCGCCGAACGCGCCGCGGAGCGCGGCCTGCACCAGTTCGGGCGCTTTGGCGAATGTGGTCTCGCCGTCGAGCGAGGCGAACACCGCGCCGCCGATCAGCGCCGCGCCGCACAGGCCAGTGAGAATCGTGCCGCTGAACCATTGCACCGACACGCGCCGGCGATCGATGACAGCGGCCTCGGAGCCGTCGACGGAAAGCGGCGGCTCGTGGCCGAGATCGATATAGCCGACCTCACGCCCGGAGCTGCGCCCGCGTGACACCCTTTGGCTCAATCCGTCGTCCCCCGATTTCGCAATCGGCCGCACTGGCGGCCGGTCGGCTAGTCTGAACGATCAGGCCATTGGCCGATCAAACCTCTCCGCGCCGCGTCGCGGACCGGAGCCTTCTACCCGATTGCCGCCGTGTTGTCCGCCACGGAAGGCGTACGCCATCGACCGCAAGTGTCGCGACGCAGGCCGCGCGTGGCCAAATTGCTGGCCGCCGCCGGTGGCGTCAATCGAAAGCGGCCATTTCGGCCGTTCCAATGCTCGTGCTGTTCCGAAACCGACATGATCAGGAGCAATGCGCCCGTCCGCAGACCGCGGGACGTCGAATTGTCTTCTCGATCTGTTGGGGAGAACGCCTCTCGAATGTGGCCTCAGTACGGCGTACGTGGCGAGAAAGCCTTGGGAAAACTGGAGAAAATCAAATTCTTCAACTGCGCGACATTTTTCTGACGAAGCCGTTGACAGCTCCGAGGGGGGCGGCCTATAAGACGGCCACTGAGCGCGGCGCCGCTGAGCCCCACGGGCTCCAGCGAGCTTCCGCGCCTCTGGAACTTCATCGAATTCGATGAGTGCAACAGCAGCCGATCGTTGTCGGTTGCCATTCGCTGTCGGTTCGGAAATTCCAAACTCCTATTAAGTGTAGGAGTTGAAGTCTTGAAGGTCCTTGTGGCTTTCGGCTTCGTTGAGATCTTCGGATCTCGGGCTGTTTGACAAGTGAAGAAGAAGAAAGAGAAACGTGGACGGCGAAGTCCTTGCGGGTCTCGGTTTTCGGAGGGCTTCGGCTTTCTGGGATTGAGACCGGACGAAAGACTTCGGCGGT